>NZ_BAAASZ010000031.1:0-72133 GCF_039533145.1 Streptomyces macrosporus | reverse complement strand
CACCGGTCCGGGCCCCGCGCCGCGCGCCTCCCGCGCGTCACTCGGTCTTGATGGCCTCCAGCATGTCGAGCCGCACGGCCCGCCGCGCGGGCCACAGCGCGGCCAGCACGCCCACCAGCGCCGCGAGGGAGAGGAAGACGCCGATCCGGGTCCACGGCAGCACGAGCTCGTAGGTGGACATCGACGAGGAGATCAACTCGCCGGCCGCCCAGCCGAAGAAGACGCCCAGGCCGATGCCGAGCACCCCGCCGAACAGGGAGATCACCAAGGACTCCAGACGGACCATCCGCTTGGTGCCGCGCCGGTCCAGGCCGATGGCCCGCAGCATCCCGATCTCCTGCGACCGCTCGAAGACCGACATGGCCAGGGTGTTGACCACCCCGAGCACCGCGACGACCACGGCCATGGCCAGCAGCGCGTAGAGCATGTTCAGCATCAGCGTGATCATCCGGGCGATGGACTCCGAGACGTCCTGCTTGTCCTGGACGAGGACGGCCGGGTTGTCGCCGAGGGCCTCCTCCAGCGAGGACTGCACCGACTCGCTCGGGCCGCCCTCGGTCCTCACCATCACCTGCATGCTGGTGAGCTGCTCCAGGTGCGGGTCCAGGACGGCGGTGTCGAGCATGATGCCGCGGATCATCTCGTTGCCCTCGTAGACGCCCGCGACGGTCAGTTCGCCGCGCTCGCCGTCCTCGTAGGTCACCTCGAAGTCCGAGCCGACCCGCCAGCCGTGCTCCTGCGCGGTCTCGCGGTCCACGACGACCTTCTCGCCGCCCAGGTCCGCGGACGAGCCGTGGGTGAAGTCGAGTTCGACCAGCTTCCCGAAGGCCGCGCCGTCGACGCCGGTCAGGTACTCGTACTCCCCGTCGATCCGGGAGGGGGAGTTGCGCATCGGGCTGATGGCCGTGACCTCGTCCTGCTCGGCCAGCGTCCGCTCGATCTCCGCGGACAGGGGCATGTAGTTGGCCATCGAGACCACGTAGTCGGCCTTGATCGAGTCCGTGGCCAGCTTCCCGATGCCCTTCTGGACGCTGCCCGCTATCACGGTCAGCCCGGTGATCAGGGTGAGGCCGATCATCAGCGCGGCGGCGGTGGCGGCGGTACGGCGCGGGTTGCGCACGGCGTTCAGGCGCGCCAGCTTCCCCGAGACGCCGAACGCGCGCAGCACGGGCGCGGCGGCGGCGATGAGCGGGCGCGACAGCAGCGGGGTCAGCACGAACACGCCGATCACCAGCAGCGCGGCGCCCGCGCCCATCGGCGCCTCGCCGTCGTCCATGCCGGTGGCGGTCAGGACGAGCGCGGCGCCGGCACCCGCCAGCAGCGCGCCGATGGTGTTGCGGACGACCAGGCCGCGGGTGGTGGCGGGGGCGTGCACGCTGCCCATCGCGGCCACCGGCGGGACCTTCGCGGCGCGCCGGGCCGGCAGCCAGGCCGCGAGCACGGTGACGACGATGCCGACGACCAGCGAGACGGCGACGGCGGTGGGGGTGACCACCAGCGGGCCGTCCGGCACGGTGGCGCCCATGGTGCCCATCAGCGAGCGCAGCCCGGCGCCGATCCCGACGCCGGCCAGCAGGCCGATCACCGCGGCGGCCGTGCCGACGACCACGGCCTCCACCAGCACCGACCGCGTCACCTGGCGGCGACTGGCGCCGACCGCGCGCAGCAGCGCCAGCTCCTTGGTGCGCTGGGCGACCAGCATGGTGAAGGTGTTGGCGATGATGAAGACGCCCACGAACAGCGAGATCCCGGCGAAGACGAGCAGGCCGGTGCGCATGCCGTCCATCTGCGTCTCGATCATGCGCGCCTGGTCGTCGGCGAGCTGCTGTCCGGTGACGGCCTCGGTCTCCTTCGGCAGGATCTCCTCGACGTTCTCCTTCAGCTCCCGCTGGCTCACGCCGTCGGAGGCCGTCACGACGATCTCGCTGTACCTGCCGGGTTGGGAGAACAGCTCCTGCGCGGTGGCGGTGTCGAACAGCACCAGGGTGCCGCCCGCGGCGACGCCGCCGTCGTCGGTGTCGAAGACGCCGGTGACCTTCTCCTCGCGCACCGGGCCGTTGACGGACAGCCGTACGGTGTCGCCGACCTCGTAGCCGGTGCGTTCGGCGGTCTTCGAGTCCAGCGCGACCTCGCCGGCGCGCCGCGGGGCGCGGCCGTCGCGCAGGTCGTAGCGCGGGTCCTCGCCCTTTCCGTTCGGGCCGGCGTCGTAGTTGCCGCCCAGGGTGGACCAGCCCTCGCCGACGAGCTTGCCGTCCTTGTCGGCGAGCGCGGCGAAGCCGGAGACCGAGCCGGTGGTGGAGGCCACGCCGGGCACCTCCCGCACCCGCTCCAGCAGCTCGTGGGGGAGGTCGGCGGGGCCTCGGAGGTCGCCGCCCTCGGAGCCGTCGCCCGAGCGGTCGGGGCCGCCGGGCCGGATGGCGACGTCGACGGCCTCGAAGCCCTTGGCGGAGCTCTTGGCGAAGGCGTCGGAGAGGGTGGAGGTGAAGACGAGGGTGCCGGCGACGAACGCCACGCCGAGCATGACGGCGAGCGTGGTCATCAACAGCCTGGCCTTGTGCGCGAGCACGTTGCGCAGGGCGGTACGGAACATGGGGTGTCGTGATCCTGGTGTCGTGAGGGACGGCGCGGTGGCCGGAGTGTGGTGGACCGGGCGCTCGGGGGCTCAGCTCGTGCGGCCCCGGGCGTCGAACGCCTTCATGCGGTCCAGGACGCTCTCGGCGGTGGGGCCGGCCATGTCGTCGACGATCCGGCCGTCGGCGAGGAAGACGACGCGGTCGGCGTAGGAGGCGGCCACCGGGTCGTGGGTCACCATGACCACGGTCTGGCCCAGCTCCCGCACGGAGTTGCGGAGGAAGCCCAGCACCTCGGCGCCGGAGCGCGAGTCGAGGTTGCCGGTCGGCTCGTCACCGAAGATGATCTCCGGCTTGGAGACGAGCGCGCGGGCGACCGCCACCCGCTGCTGCTGGCCGCCGGAGAGCTGGTTGGGCCGGTGCTTCAGCCGCCCGGACAGGCCGACGGTCTCCACCACCCTCTCCAGCCAGCCCTGGTCGGGCTTGCGGCCGGCGATGTCCAGGGGGAGCGTGATGTTCTCCAGCGCGTTCAGCGTCGGCAGCAGGTTGAACGCCTGGAAGATGAAGCCGATCTTGTCGCGGCGCAGTCGGGTGAGCTTCTTCTCCTTCAGGGAGGACAGCTCGGTGCCGCCGATCCAGGCGGAGCCGGAGGAGATCGAGTCCAGGCCGGCCATGCAGTGCATCAGCGTGGACTTGCCCGAGCCCGACGGGCCCATGATCGCGGTGAACTGTCCCTGCCGGAATTCCACGGAGACGGAGTCCAGGGCGACCACCCGCGTCTCGCCCTGACCGTAGACCTTGGTCAGGTCCCGGGCGCGGGCGGCCGCGACGCCGGAGGGGGCGGACGCTGCGGAGAGGGCGTCGGAGTGGGTGCTGGTGGTCACGGAAAGTGGCTCCTGTCACAACGGCTTGACGGGTCCCCTCCATCGTCCGTGCGAAATCGGCCGGCCACATCAGTCCCGGCTCCGGTCTCGGAGGGCGCCTTCAGGGGGAGGGCCGGGGGGGCGGGGTCATCCCTGGGAAGGAGACCGACCCTGATGCCGACACGTGGTTGGGCAGCGACTTTCCGTCATTCCTGGAGCCGCGGCGGGGATATGCGTCCTGCTTCGAAGAGGGGCGTGTGCCGCTGATGCGTCATCAGTTGCCAATAAAATCAGACAACTTCGGGCCACGGCACCGTTGTCCGGGCAGGCGTCATGGATAGGCTCGTTGAGCGTCCAGGGGAGGGCCGTAGCCATTCGTACGGTCCATGAGCCGGTGCCCGGATGGTGGAATGCAGACACGACGAGCTTAAACCTCGTTGGCCTACAGGCCGTGCCGGTTCGAATCCGGCTCCGGGCACACCGGACTCCTCCCGCGGGACTTCTCCCGCGCCAAGCCGGGTACCAGGAACACCGCGACTCCTTCCAACGTTCGTCCCAGTGCACTACCGTGCGGTCTTTGCTAAAGCATTACTCTTGAGGAAGGGCCGCGCGGTGCGGCCATGGAGGAGTGAGATGAGGAGCAGCAACCCGGTCTTCTCGCGACGGGGATTCAGCCGAGACAACGGCTACGCCGGTTTCAACGCCACGCAGCAGCCGCAGGCCGGGAACCCGTACGCCGCGAACCCGTACGCGACCAACCCCTACGCCCAGCCTCAGACCGCCGGCGCGCCCCAGGGCGTCCCGCCGATGGCCCCGCCGGCCGCCGGCCGGATGACGATGGACGACGTCGTGACCCGGACGGCCATGACGCTGGGTCTGGTCGTCGTCATGGCGGCGGTCGCCTGGTTCACGGACATGTCGCTCGGCCTCGCCCTCGGCGCGATGCTGGTCGCGTTCGTCCTCGGCCTCGTGCAGTCCTTCAAGCGCACCGCGTCCCCGGCGCTGATCCTGGGCTACGCGGCGTTCGAGGGCCTGTTCCTCGGAGCGCTCAGCAACTACGTCGACAGCCGCATCGCCGGCGGCGCGGCGATGCAGGCGGTGATGGGCACCATGGCGGTCTTCGCCGGTGTGCTGATCATGTACAAGGCCCGCATCATCCGCGTCACGCGGCGCTTCTACCGCTACGTGATGGCGGCCGCGATCGGCTTCCTGCTGCTGACCGCCGTGAACCTGCTGTTCGCGGTCTTCGCCGGCGGTGACGGTCTGGGCTTCCGCAGCGGCGGCCTGGGCATCCTGTTCGGCATCATCGGCGTCGTGCTCGGTGCCGCCTTCCTCGCCATGGACTTCAAGCAGGTCGAGGACGGCATCGCCTACGGCGCTCCCCGCGAGGAGTCCTGGCTGGCCGCCTTCGGTCTGACCATGACCCTGGTGTGGATCTACCTGGAGCTCCTGCGGCTGGTGTCCATCCTGCAGAGCAACGACTGACCGGGGGCGGTCGGGCCCGGCCCGGTCGCCCGAACGGTCCGGGGCCCGCGAGGCGTCACGCCTCGCGGGCCCCTTCGCGTCCTCCGCCCCGTCCCGTGGGGGCGGCGGGGTGCCGGAGAGCGGGTTCGATGGGGTTTCCCCACGGGAGGCGAGCCGGGACACCGGCGCCTCCGGACGCCCGCCGCACGTCCTCCGCGCCACGCCGTGCCGAAGGGCCGGGGCCGCCCGTTGGCGACGGTCCGCGCGCGGCGCATAGGGTTGCGCCGTGCTCGACGTGACCCCTCTGCTCACCGCCGTGGACCGCTTCGCCGACCGTCTGCGCGCCCTGCCGCAGAGCGCCCTGACACGCGGCGCCGCCGCCGAGGGACTGGCGCTGGCCAGGGAGTTGGCCCGGCGCGCCCAGCGCGTGGAGTTCCCCGGACGCGCCCCCCGCGAGCTGCCCGACGCGGGGGTCTTCGCCGTCGGCGACCAACTCGCCGTGGCGGGGCACGACCTGGCGGAGGCGCTGCGCGCGGCCGCCGGCGCCGGGACCGGACCGGGCGTCGGGTTCGACGCCGGGGCCGAGCTGGCCGAGGCCGCGGCGCTGGTGGAGGCCGCCGAGAGCAGGGCGCTCAGAGCGAGGCGATGACCCGGTCCGCCAGGACGTAGACGTTCTCCGCGCCGCAGGCGAAGGTCAGGGTGTAGGAGCCGAAGACGCCCGAGCCCCCCAGCAACACCGGCGCGACGCCCGCGCGCAGCGCGGCGGTGAGCCGTTCGGCGGGCTCGCGGTGGCCCGGTGCCATGCAGACGGTGGTGCCGTCGGCGAAGACGTAGACGTCCAGCGTGCCCAGCGGACCGGACCGCACGTCGGTCAGCGGCGTACGGCTGTCGGCCAGCTCGGCCAGGCGCCGGTGGGTGGCCTCGGCGGTGTCGGGACCGGCGGGGGCGTGCTCGGTCGGGGCCTCGACGGGCTCGCCGTCCAGGCCGTAGCCGGGGTTGGAGGGGTGGCGGCGCCGGGCGGCGGCCAGTCCGGCGGGGTCGGCCTCCCCGTCGGCCCCCTCGGCGTCGGCCTCCGTCTCCGCCCCGGTCTCCGGCTCGGTCTCCGTCTCCCCGGGACGGGCCCCGGCGGCGGGGCCGGCGGGCCGCGAGGCGTTCAGGCCGGGCTCGACGCCCTCCCGGTCGAGTTGGCGGGGCACGAACACCTCGCCCTCGTGCGCGCCGCCCAGGGCGTGTTCCAGCAGCGCGTCGAGCATGGCGGCGTCGAGGCCGGTCCCCTCGTACTCGATGCCGCGTCCCTCCAGCAGGGTGCCGTCGGCGCGGGCGTCGCGCGCCTCCTGGGCGGCCCAGAACGCGCGGGCCTCGGCCAGTTCGCGCTCGCGCTCCTCGGCGAGGGCCTCGGCGACGGCGGACCGGATGTCCTCGATGTCCGGGGACGTGCGCGCCGGGGGCACCGTGGGACGCGCCGGGGCGCCGTGCGCCTCCGCCGAGGCGAGCTGGGCGCGCAGGCCGGAGAGTTCGCGGCGCAGACCGCGCACGGCGTACAGGGCCGCGCCGCCCACCGCCGTGGCGACGCCGGCGGCCAGCAGCAGGAGGATGGATATGGCGCTCACTGAGGTACTCCCGGTTGGAATTCCGATCTTTTGAATTCCTACCGCAGCCCGCCGGGAATCTCCTGCCGGCGGCGGTGCCCGGAGCCGTCGAAAGGGCCTCTCGGCGGTGCCGTCCGGGGGGCCGGCACGCCTGTGAGCAGGGAGAACGCCGCGCCCCCAGGAGATAGGTCACATCCTGGGGGCGCTTCGGTATCACCGGGGTCTCACCGGCGCACCGGCAGTGGGCCGGATCACGCCGGAGCGCGGCGGGTCAGCTCAGCCGCTCGATGACCATGGCCATGCCCTGGCCGCCGCCGACGCACATCGTCTCCAGACCGAACTGCTTGTCGTGCCACTGGAGCGAGTTGATCAGCGTGGTGGTGATCCGGGCGCCGGTCATCCCGAAGGGGTGGCCGACGGCGATGGCGCCGCCGTTGACGTTGAGCTTGTCCAGGTCGATGCCCAGGTCCCGGTAGGAGGGGATCACCTGGGCGGCGAACGCCTCGTTGATCTCCACCAGGTCGATGTCGTCGATGGTCATGCCGGCCAGCTTCAGGGCCCGCTGCGACGCCTCGACCGGGCCGTAGCCCATGATCTCGGGCGACAGCGCGGAGACGCCGGTGGAGACGATCCGGGCCAGCGGGGTGATGCCCAGCTCGCGGGCCTTGGTGTCGGACATGATCACCAGGGCGGCGGCGCCGTCGTTGAGCGGGCAGCAGTTGCCCGCGGTCACCAGGCCGTCGGGGCGGAAGACCGGCTTGAGCGCCTGCACGCCCTCCATGGTCACGCCCGGGCGCGGACCGTCGTCCTTGGCGACCACCGTGCCGTCCGGCAGGGTGATCGGGGTGATCTCGCGCTGCCAGAAGCCGTCGGCGATGGCCTTCTCGGCGAGGTTCTGCGAGCGCACGCCGAACTCGTCCATCTCCTGGCGGGTGACGCCCTTGAGGCGGGCCAGGTTCTCCGCGGTCTGCCCCATGGCGATGTAGACGTCGGGAAGCTGCCCGTCCTCGCGCGGGTCGTGCCAGCCCTCGCCGCCCTTCTCGGCGCGGGCGGCGGTGCGGGCCTCGGCGTCGGCGAAGATCGGGTTGTGGGTGTCGGGCAGGCCGTCGGAGGTGCCCTTGACCGACCGGGAGACCGTCTCCACACCGGCCGAGATGAACACGTCGCCCTCGCCCGCCTTGATGGCGTGCATCGCCATGCGGGTGGTCTGGAGCGAGGACGAGCAGTAGCGGGTGATGGTGCAGCCGGGCAGGTGGTCCATCCCCAACTGCACGGCGACGACCCGGCCGAGGTTGTGTCCCTGCTCGCCGCCGGGCAGGCCGCAGCCGAGCATCAGGTCGTCGATCTCGGTCGGGTCCAGCTGCGGCACCTTGGCGAGCGCGGCCTTGACGATCTCGGCGGTCAGATCGTCCGGCCGCATGTCTTTGAGCGAGCCCTTGAAGGCGCGTCCGATCGGCGAACGGGCGGCAGAGACGATCACTGCTTCGGGCATCACGGCTCCAGGGAACGAGGGCGGAGGGTGTGGATGGTTGGGAACCTACCCATACGTAAGACGGTGGTCACGACCCGCCACGTGTGATCCGGGCCTCTTTTCTAAGCGCTTGCTCAGTGGGGGGTGGGCGCACCGCCCGCACCGGGCGTCGCGGGTTCCCTCAGGGTGCCGGAGGAGGCGCCCCGGCGCCCTGAGGAGGCGCCGGAAGGGCTTCCTCCGCCTCCGGCAGCCGCCGCCGGCGGCGGTGCTTCAGCAGCGCCCAGGGACCGCGGACCGCCGCCACCTCCGTACCGGCCTCCTCGGCCGCCGCCACGGCCGCCCGGTCGACCGGCAGGATGCCCTCGCGGCGACCGACGTCGGGCCGCTCGTCCTCCGGCCACAGGCCCAGGGCGGCGCAGAGCGTGGGCAGGAACGCCATGGCCGCGGTGGCGTACCCCTCGGCCGAGGGGTGGTACTGGTCCGGGCCGAACAGCTCCCGGGGGTTCGCCTCGAACTCCGGGCCCAGCAGGTCGCCCAGCGAGACCGTCCGGCCGCCCAGCTCCACCACCGCGATCGTCTGGGCCGCCGCGAGCCGCCGGCTCATCCGGCGGGCGATCCAGCGCAGCGGCTGGGCGACCGGCTCGATCGTGCCCAGGTCCGGGCAGGTGCCCACCACGACCTCGCACCCGGCCGTCCGCAGCCGCGCCACCGCCTCCGACAGCAGCCGCACCGAGCGGGCGGGCGGCATCCGGTGGGTGACGTCGTTCGCGCCGACCATGATCACGCACACGTCCGGCGCTCCGCCGGACCCGTCCCCGTCGCCGCCCGGCAGCACCTCCGTCACCTGGCGGTCCAGGTCGTCCGAGCGCGCGCCGGGCACCGCCACGTTGCGCAGCCGCACCGGGCGCTCCGCCACCGCCGCCAGTCCCGAGGCGAGCAGCGCGCCCGGCGTCTGCCCCACCCGGCGCACCCCCAGCCCGGCGGCCGTGGAGTCGCCCAGCAGCGCCAGCCGCAGCGGCGCCTGCTGCGCGCCGGGGCCCCGGTGTGCCAGGGCCGCGCCGTACAGTCCGTCCGCCGACGGGGGCACGGCGTCCGACTCGCCCACCCGCCGTCTCGCCAGCCGCACCTCGGTCAGCAGCAGACCGACGGCGGCCCCGCCGAGCAACCCCACGCCCCCGCCGCCGTACGCCGCGGCGGTCGCGATCCTGCGCGCCACTCTCGCTCTCGACATGGGATCCTCCGCCTCCGCTCCGCCGCGTCCCGCGGCCCGGCCACCCCGTGCGTCCGCGCGCCCCACGCGCGTCACCACACGTCGCTACCGGTGTGTTGCCCACTGCGGTCCGCCGTGCAACGCGCGTCAACGGAACCCGGACGCCCCCTAGGCTGGCCCTACGGGCAGGCGACGGCGACTGCCCCCGATTGCGGAGAACTCAGGTGCAGTATCACGAGTCGATGATCGAGCTTGTCGGCAACACCCCGCTGGTCAAGCTGAACAACGTGACGGCGGGGATCCAGGCCACCGTCCTGGCGAAGGTCGAGTACTTCAACCCCGGCGGCTCGGTGAAGGACAGGATCGCGGTCCGGATGATCGAGGCGGCCGAGCGCTCCGGCGCGCTGAAACCGGGTGGTGTCATCGTCGAGCCCACCTCCGGCAACACCGGGGTCGGGCTGGCGATCGTCGCCCAGCAGAAGGGGTACCGCTGCATCTTCGTCTGCCCGGACAAGGTGTCCACGGACAAGATCAACGTGCTGCGCGCGTACGGCGCGGAGGTCGTGGTCTGCCCCACCGCGGTCGACCCGGAGCACCCCGACTCCTACTACAACGTCTCCGACCGGCTCGTGCGCGAGACGCCGGGCGCCTGGAAGCCCGACCAGTACAGCAACCCGAACAACCCGCGCTCCCACTACGAGACCACCGGCCCCGAGCTGTGGAAGCAGACGGACGGGCGGATCACCCACTTCGTGGCGGGCATCGGCACCGGCGGCACGATCAGCGGCACCGGCCGCTACCTGAAGGAGGTCTCCGGCGGGAAGGTCAAGGTGATCGGCGCCGACCCGGAGGGGTCGGTGTACTCGGGCGGCTCCGGGCGGCCGTACCTGGTCGAGGGCGTCGGCGAGGACTTCTGGCCGGACGCCTACGACCGCGGGGTGACGGACGAGATCGTCGCCGTCTCCGACAAGGACTCCTTCCAGATGACGCGCCGGCTGGCCCGCGAGGAGGGGCTGCTGGTCGGCGGCTCCTGCGGCATGGCGGTGGTCGCGGCGCTGCGCGTGGCCGAGCGCCTCGGGCCGGACGACGTGGTCGTCGTCCTGCTGCCGGACGGCGGGCGCGGCTACCTCTCGAAGATCTTCAACGACGAGTGGATGGCCGACTACGGCTTCCTGGAGGAGGGCGAGCCCACGCAGGCGCGCGTGGGCGACGTGCTGCGCCACAAGGAGGGCGCGATGCCGTCCCTGGTCCACATGCACCCCGACGAGACGGTCGGCGAGGCCATCGAGGTGCTGCGCGAGTACGGCGTCTCGCAGATGCCCGTGGTCAAGCCCGGCGCCGGGCACCCGGACGTGATGGCGGCGGAGGTCGTCGGCTCGATCGTCGAGCGCGAGCTGCTGGACGCCCTGTTCACGCAGCGCGCCAGGCTGGAGGACCCGCTCGACAAGCACATGAGCGCGCCGCTGCCGCAGGTCGGCTCGGGCGAGCCGGTGGCCGACCTGATGCCGGTGCTGGAGCGGGCCGACGCGGCGATCGTGCTGGTCGAGGGCAAGCCGACCGGAGTGGTCAGCCGTCAGGACCTGCTGGCGTTCCTGGCCCGGGGAGCGGGCGGCACGGCAAACACGACGAAGCAGTGACGTGCCGAAGCAGTACCCGGGCGTCACGGCTCCGCAAAACGGGGTTAACACCGATGGGGCACTGTTGAACACGTCGGCGCCAGGAACTCCGGAGCGGCTCCCGGACCTCCTTCAGGCGCCCTGGACGCGGGATCGGAACCCGATCCCGCGTCGCGCGGGGACCGCCGTCGTCCCGCCCTCGGTGCGCGCACCGGGGTGCGGCGGTCCCCGCGCGATCCCTCTCCACGGGCACCGCGGGCGGGACGGGGAACGGCCCTCCCGGCCGTCGGACGCCCGGACGGCCCGCCGTGCCGGCAGCACCGCCGCGTACCGATACTGAATAGAGTCATGCGGAGCGGGGAGCGCTGAAGAGGGGCAGACCGATGCGGGCGGACGAGTACGGGTGGGCGCGGTGAGCGGTGCCGGCGCGCGGTTGCTGAAGCTGTTCGAGGGGCACCGGCTGACCCCGACCCAGCGGCGGATCGCCCACTGCATGGTCCGCCGCGCCGAGGACGCGCCGTTCCTCTCCAGCGTCGAGCTGGCGGAACTGGCCGGGGTGAGCCAGCCCTCGGTGACCCGGTTCGCCGTCGCGCTCGGCTTCGACGGCTATCCGGCGCTGCGCAGGTACCTGCGCGAGGACCGGCCGGAGGCGGAGGACGGCGAGGACGGGCGGCACACCCGCAACGCCTACCAGCAGGCCGTGTACGCCGAGATCGAGAACCTGCGGCGGCTCGCCGGACAGCTCGCCGACCCCGCGCCCGTCGTCGAGGCCGGACGTCTGCTGGCCGCCTCCCGCCCCCTGCCCGTCCTGGGGCTGCGGGCCGCCGCCGCCCAGGCGCGCGGCTTCGCGTACTTCGCGGCCAAGGTCCACCCCGACGTGCGGCTGCTGGACGAGGGCGGCTCGATGCTGGCCGACCGCCTCGACGCGGCCGTGCGGGCCGGGGCGAGCGCGCTGCTGTGCTTCGCCCTGCCGCGCCACCCGCGCGAGGTGGCGACCGCGCTGGACCACGCGCGGGAAGCCGGTCTGCGGGTGGTCACCGTCGCCGACAGCGCCTTCGCCCCCGTCGCCCGCCCCGGGGACCTGCTGCTGCCCGCCGCCGTCGGCACCGCGCTGTCCTTCGACACCGTCTGCGCGCCCATGATGCTGGGACGGGTGCTGCTGGAGGCGATGTGCGACGAGCTGCCCGACGCGCAGGCCCGGTTGGAGGAGTTCGACGCGCGCGCCGCCGAGCGGGGGCTGTTCGTCGAGTGACCCGAGCGGGTCGGCGAGGCGTCGGGGAAGGGCCGTGCGCGGGCACTTGTCGGCTTCTCAGAAGAATCTCATCCTTTCTCACTACGCTTTCCCCTACCGGAAGGCCATGACGGCACGCGGGTGAACGGAGCGGAACACCGAGAGACGAGGAGGATGTCGTGGGGCGCGGGGCCTATGCGCTGGCGAGAGTGACGGTGTACGTGCGGACGGCGGGCGTCGCCCTGTGGTGGACCGGCCTGGCGGCCGCCGCGGTCGGGCTGGCGATGCCCGGCCTGACCGGGCGGCGGATCGGGGTGCTGGCCGGTGCCGCGCTCCTCGTCGTCGCCGCCTTCGCCGCCTTCCTGGTGCGTCGCCGCCGCTGTTCGACGCTGGTGAAGGGCGCGTCCACGGCGGGCAAGTGGGTGGTGCTGCACGACCGCGCGGTCACCGTCCGCGCCTGGCTGCGGAAGCGCCGCTGGTGGCTGACCGCCGCCTTCCTGGCGGCCGTGGCCTCCTCCGCGGCCCTGCCCGCCGCGGGCGGCATGCTGCTGGCCGGCGTCGGCCTCGGCCTGCGGGCCAAGGCGGTGTGGCTGGGCTCCTGGGAGCGCGGGAACGAGAAGCTGCTGTGGGTGCGCCCGGAGTGGGCGGACGGAGGCAGCCCGGCCGGCAAGCGGGTGCGCGGCTGGGCGACCACCGGCCCGCTGGCCGGGGACGCCGCGCCGGGCGGTGCGCGCCGCCGTCCCTCGGCGGCGGCCGCCCGGGAGCGCCGCCCCCGGGCCAAGGTCACGGCCGCGGCGCGGTGAGCGCGTCGCGCTGATCCCCGCCGGAGGCGGCGACGATGTCGTCCAGGGTCTGCGGCGGCCGTACGGTGGCGAAGCGCACGCCGTCCGCACGGCCGCCGGCGTCGGCGCCGCCCTCGGCCTCGCCGTCCCCGCTCGCCGCGTCGACGGTGAAGCCGTACACGCCCGGCCGGGGCAGGCTGTTGTAGTCGAACGGGGTGGAGAAGCAGTACGCCCCCGGGTCCAGCAGCGCCACCAGGTCGCCCGCCTCCAGCGCGGGCAGTTCCCGGCCCCGGGCGACGAGGTCGCCGGCGAAGCAGCAGGGGCCGGCGACGTCCTGGACGACCCCGGGGCCCTCCTTGGGACGCCCCCGACCGTCGTAGGCCGCCACCCGCAGCGGCCACGCCTCGGGCGCGAAGACCGTCCGCACGGCCACCTGGGCGCCCGCGTGGGTGACCGCTATGGGACGGCCCCCGGCGCTCTTGGCGTACTCCACGCGGGCCAGGATCAGCCCGCACGTGGCCGGCAGCGACCGCCCGAACTCGGTGACCGGCCCGTAGCGCCCGTCGAAGAGGCCGGGGACGGTGTCCCGCAGCAGCCGGGCGTACTCGGCGAAGGTCGGGGTGATCTCGTCGGAGTCGAAGTCGACCGGGAGGCCGCCGCCGATGTCCAGGGTGTCGATCCGCCGCTCCCCGGCGGCCCGGTTGATCTCCTCGGCCGGCTCGTAGGTGGCCGCCACCCCCGCCGCCATCGTCTCCAGGGACATCCCCTGGGAGCCGACGTGGCAGTGCAGCCGGGTGATCCAGGGCCGCTCCACACAGGCGCGCACGACGAACTCGCGCGCCCCCTCGTCCCGCAGCGCGAAGCCGAACTTCGAGGTGGCGGTCGCGGTGCTCATCGCGCCGATGCTGCCGCCGCCGAGCTGCGGGTTGACCCGCAGGCCGATCGGTGAGGCGGAGGGGGAGGGGAGGGCGCCGGGGGCCATCAGGACGTCCAGCCGCTCCGGCTCCTGGCGGTTGTCGGCGTCGAGGGCGATGCCCAGCTCCAGCGCCTCGCGCAGCTCGCCCTCCGTCTTGGCGGGCGAGTCCAGCACGATGCGCTCCGGGCCCACCCCGGCGGCCCGCGCCAGGGCCAGCTCGCCGGGGCCGGCGACCTCGCAGCCCAGGCCGCAGTCGGCCGGCAGCCGCACCACCGGGACCAGGGAGGACGCCTTGACGGCGAAGGCGTGGAGCACGGGCCGGCCGGGAGCGGTCACCTCGGCGAAGGCGGCGTGGAGGGAGGCGGCCGCCTCCCGGACGGACGCCACGTCCAGCAGGGCGACGACCGGACGCTCGTCGGAGAGCAGGCCCCGTTCCACCGCCGCCCGGACGGCGAGCCGGCGGCGGGAGACGGCCCCGGCGGCGTCGGGGGAACCGGCGGACAGGGTGGCGTGGTGCGTGGAAGCAATGAGAACAAGACAAACATGCCCGTGACGCGCGGACGACACCACCTGTTGACTAGAAGTATTCACTGCCTAGAGTGTCTGTAGTGACCAATTCAAACGGAGGGCAGGGGCCATGAACGAACCGTCGGGGCCGCGACCCGTGCGGGCACCGCGCGGCACCACGCTGACCGCCCGGGGCTGGCAGCAGGAGGCCGCCCTGCGGATGCTCCGGAACAACCTCGACCCCGAGGTCGCCGAGCATCCCGAGAAGCTCGTCGTCTACGGCGGCACCGGCAAGGCGGCGCGCGACTGGCGCTCCTTCGACGCCATGGTCCGCACCCTGACCACCCTCGGGCCGGACGAGACCATGCTCGTCCAGTCCGGCCGGCCCGTCGGCGTCCTCACCACCCACGAGTGGGCGCCGCGCGTGCTCATCGCCAACTCCAACCTGGTGGGCGACTGGGCCACCTGGGAGGAGTTCCGTCGCCTGGAGGCCCTCGGGCTCACCATGTACGGCCAGATGACGGCCGGGTCCTGGATCTACATCGGCACCCAGGGCATCCTCCAGGGCACCTACGAGACCTTCGCCGCCGTCGCCGCCAAGCGCTTCGGCGGCTCCCTGACCGGGACGATCACCCTCACCGCCGGACTCGGCGGCATGGGCGGCGCCCAGCCGCTCGCGGTCACCATGAACGGCGGCGTCGCGCTCTGCGTCGACTGCGATCCGCGCGCCATCGAGCGCCGCATCGAACACCGCTACCTCGACGTGCGCGCCGACTCCCTCGACCACGCCCTGACCCTCGCCACCGAGGCCCGCGACGCCCGTCGTCCGCTGTCGATCGGCGTGCTGGGCAACGCCGCCGACGTGGTGCCCCGCCTGCTGGAGATGGGCGCGCCCGTCGACATCGTCACCGACCAGACCTCCGCCCACGACCCGCTGAGCTACCTGCCGCTGGGCGTCGACTTCGCGGACATGGCCTCCTACGCGGCCGAGAAGCCCGCCGACTTCACCGCGCGGGCGCGGGAGTCGATGGCCCGTCACGTGGAGGCCATGGTCGGCTTCATGGACGCCGGCGCCGAGGTCTTCGACTACGGCAACTCCATCCGCGGCGAGGCGAGGCTCGCCGGGTACGAGCGGGCCTTCGCCTTCCCCGGCTTCGTGCCCGCCTACATCCGACCGCTGTTCTGCGAGGGCAAGGGCCCCTTCCGGTGGGCCGCGCTGTCCGGCGACCCGAAGGACATCGCGGCCACCGACCGCGCCGTCCTCGACCTCTTCCCCGAGAACGAGTCCCTGGCCCGCTGGATCCGGCTGGCCGGGGAGCGCGTGCGGTTCCAGGGCCTGCCCGCCCGCATCTGCTGGCTCGGCTACGGAGAGCGGGACAAGGCGGGGGAGCGCTTCAACGACATGGTGGCCTCCGGCGAGCTGGCCGCCCCGATCGTCATCGGCCGCGACCACCTGGACTGCGGCTCGGTGGCCTCCCCCTACCGCGAGACCGAGGCCATGCTCGACGGCTCCGACGCCATCGCCGACTGGCCGCTGCTCAACGCCATGGTGAACGTGGCCTCCGGCGCCTCCTGGGTCTCCATCCACCACGGCGGCGGCGTCGGCATGGGTCGCTCGATCCACGCCGGCCAGGTCACCGTCGCCGACGGCACGCCGCTGGCCGCCGAGAAGATCCGCCGGGTGCTCGTCAACGACCCGGGCACGGGCGTCATCCGCCACGTCGACGCCGGATACGAACGCGCCGAGGAGGTCGCCGCCGAGCGCGGCGTCCGCGTCCCCATGCGCGAGGACGGGCCGGGCGGGGACGGGACGGGCGGGGACGGGAGCGCCGCGTGACCCCCGCACCGGCCTCCGCCCCCGCGCCGTGGCGGCGGGGCGCCTCCTTCCACGCGATGTGGCGGGACCTGCTGCCCATCGGACGGTCCCCCGGCGGGGGCTACCGGCGCCACGCCTGGACCGACGCGGACGCCGAGTGCCGCGCCTGGTTCCGGGAACAGGCCGTCGCGCGCGGCCTGGCGTACGAGGTGGACCGCAACGGCAACCAGTGGGCCTGGCTCGGCGACGGGGCCGCCGGGGACGCCGTGGTGACCGGCTCCCACCTGGACTCCGTGCCCGACGGCGGCGCCTTCGACGGCCCCCTCGGCGTGGTCTCGGCCTTCGCCGCCCTCGACGACCTCCACGAGCGGGACGCGCGTCCCACCCGCCCGCTGGCCGTCGTCAACTTCGTCGACGAGGAGGGCGCCCGCTTCGGCCTCGCCTGCGTCGGCTCCCGGCTGACCACCGGCGGGCTCACCGCGGAGCGGGCCCGCGCACTGCGGGACGCCGAGGGCACCAGCCTGCCCCGGGCCATGGAGCGCGCCGGACACGACCCCGACGCCATCGGCGCCGACCCCGAACGGCTCGCCCGCGTCGGCGCGTTCGTCGAACTCCACATCGAGCAGGGCCGCAACCTCGCCGTCGCCCCCGGCGACCACCCGGTGGGCGTCGCCTCCGCGATCTGGCCGCACGGCCGGTGGCGGTTCGACTTCCACGGCGAGGCCAACCACGCCGGGACCACCCGCCTGGAGGACCGCCGCGACCCGATGCTGACCTACGCCAACACCGTGCTGGCCGCCCGGAAGAAGGCCCGGCTGGCCGGGGCGCTGGCCACCTTCGGCAAGGTCGCCGTCGAACCGGGCGGCGTCAACGCCATCGCCTCCCTGGTCCGCGGCTGGCTCGACTCCCGCGCCCCCGACGAGGAGACCCTCGCCGCCGTGGTCGCCGAGATCGAGCGCGCGGCCGTCGAACGCGGGACGCGCGACGGGGTGCGCGTCACGGTCACCCGCGAGTCCTTCACCCCCGTCGTGGAGTTCGCCCACGACCTGCGCGACCGTCTGGCCCGCCTGCTCGGCGGCGCGCCCGTCCTGCCCACCGGGGCGGGCCACGACGCGGGCATCCTGTCCACCGCCGTCCCCACCGCCATGCTCTACGTGCGCAACCCCACCGGCGTCTCGCACTCGCCCGCCGAGTTCGCCGAGGAGGACGACTGCGCCGCCGGAGTGCGGGCACTCGCCGACGTACTGGAGGACCTGGCATGCCGGTGACCCCGACGCACCCGACGGCCCCCGCGCCGCCCGGGGCCGTGTACTGGGCCGAACACGCCTGGATCGGCGGCACCGTCGAGCCGGGCGCGGTGATCGAGACGGCCGGCGGCCGGATCGCCGCCGTCCGCACCGGGGTGCCCGTCCCGCCGCCCGGGGCCGAGCCGCTGCGCGGCCTGACCGTGCCCGGACTGGCCAACGCCCACTCCCACGCCTTCCACCGCGCCCTGCGCGGCACCGTCCAGATCGGCTCCGGGACGTTCTGGACCTGGCGCCGGGTGATGTACTCCGTCGCCGACCGCCTCACCCCCGAGAGCTACTTCGCCCTGGCCCGGGCCACGTACGCCGAGATGGCGCTGGCCGGCATCACCTGCGTGGGCGAGTTCCACTACCTCCACCACGCCCCCGGCGGCGTGCCCTACGACGACCCCAACGCCATGGGGCACGCCCTGATCGCGGCCGCCGGCGAGGCCGGCATCCGCATCACCCTCCTGGACACCTGCTACCTGGCCTCCGGCATCCTCAGCGCGCGCCGCGGCAAGGCCCCCGACCGCCACCAGCTCCGCTTCAGCGACGGCGACGCCACCGCCTGGGCCGAGCGGGCCTCCGCCCTGGAGGCGGCGAAGGCGGACCACGTCCGGGTCGGCGCGGCGATCCACTCCGTGCGGGCCGTGCCCGCCGCCGAGATGGGCACCGTCGCCGAGTGGGCCCGGGAGCGGGGCGCGCCCCTGCACGTCCACCTCTCCGAGCAGCCCGCCGAGAACGACGCCTGCCTGGCCGTCCACGGCCGCACCCCCGCCCGGCTCCTGGCCGACCACGGCGTGCTGGGCCCCGACACCACCGCCGTCCACGCCACCCACCTCACCGACACCGACATCGCCCTCCTCGGCGAGACCCGCACCCGGGTGTGCGTGTGCCCCACCACCGAACGCGACCTCGCCGACGGCATCGGCCCGGCCGTCGACCTGATGCACGTCGGCTCGCCGCTGTGCCTGGGCAGCGACAGCCACGCCGTGATCGACCTGCTGGAGGAGGCCCGCGCCCTGGAGTTGGACGAGCGGCTGCGCAGCCGCGCCCGCGGCCACTGGACCGCCGCCCAACTGCTGCGCTTCGCGGGAGAGTCCGGCCACGCCGCCCTGGGCTGGCCCGAGGCCGGGCGGCTGGAGGCCGGTCGGCTCGCCGACTTCACCACGATCGCCCTGGACTCGGTGCGCACCGCGGGCCCCCCGCCCCGGCTGGCGGCCCAGTCCGCCGTGTTCGCGGCGACCGCCGCCGACGTACGCCACACGGTCGTCGGCGGTCGCCATGTGGTGCGCGACGGAGTACACCAGAGCGTGCCGGACGTCCCCGCGGCCCTGGCGGACGCCATCCAGCAAGGAGCAGCCCGCTGATGACCACCACCACGACCGCCCCCCTCGCCGCCGCCACCAGCACCCTGGTCACCAACATCGCCACCCTGGTCACCAACGACCACGACGCCGTCGAGGACGCCGAGGACGGCCTCCTCGGACTGGTCCGGGACGCGGCCGTCGTCATCGCCGGCGACCGCGTCGCCTGGGTCGGCGCGGCGGACCGGGCGCCCGCCGCCGACAACCGCGTCGACGCGGGCGGCCGGACGCTGCTGCCCGGCTTCGTCGACTCCCACTCCCACCTGCTCTTCGCCGGC
This sequence comes from Streptomyces macrosporus, assembly GCF_039533145.1. NCBI lineage: Bacteria > Bacillati > Actinomycetota > Actinomycetes > Kitasatosporales > Streptomycetaceae > Streptomyces > Streptomyces macrosporus. The sequence continues at coordinate 53,167 of NZ_BAAASZ010000031.1, read as the reverse complement.
GACCGCGGCGAGGAGTTCGCCGCCCGCATGTCCGGCCGCCCCTACACCGCGGGCGGCATCCGCACCACCGTCGAGGCCACTCGCGCCGCCCCGGACGAGCGGCTCGCCGCGAACCTCGTCCGCCACGTCCGCGAGGCGCTGCGCCAGGGCACCACCACCCTGGAGACCAAGTCGGGCTACGGCCTCACCGTCGAGGACGAGGCCCGCGCGCTGCGGATCGCCGAGGAGCACGTGGACGAGGTCACCTACCTCGGCGCCCACGTCGTCCCGCCCGAGTACGCCGACGACCCGGCCGGCTACGTCGACCTCGTCACCGGCCCGATGCTGGACGCCTGCGCCCTGCACGCCCGCTGGGTGGACGTCTTCTGCGAGCGGGGCGCCTTCGACGGCGACCAGGCCCGCGCGATCCTCACCGCCGGGATGGCCCGCGGACTCGTCCCGCGCGTCCACGCGGGCCAGCTCGGCCCCGGCCCCGGCGTCCGGCTCGCCGTCGAACTCGACGCGGCCTCCGCCGACCACTGCACCCACCTGACCGACGCCGACGTCGACGCCCTGGCGAACAGCCGCACGGTCGCCACCCTGCTGCCCGGCTGCGACTTCTCCACCCGCGCGCCCTACCCCGACGCGCGCCGCCTGCTGGACGCGGGCGTCACCGTCGCGCTGTCCACCGACTGCAACCCGGGCTCGTCGTACACCAGTTCCATGCCCTTCTGCGTGGCCCTCGCCGTCCGGGAGCTGGGGATGACGCCCGACGAGGCCGTCTGGGCCGCCACCGCGGGCGGTGCCGCCGCCCTGCGCCGCATCGACATCGGGCGCGTGACGCCCGGCGCGCGCGCCGACCTCGTGCTCCTGGACGCCCCCTCGCACGTCCATCTGGCCTACCGGCCCGGCGTCCCGCTGGTGGCGGCCGTCTGGCAGCGCGGCACGCGCGTGCTGTGACTTTTCTCATGGTCCGGTCCCGCGGTCCGACCGCGGGGGCGGCCCGGGAACGGCCCGGGCCGCCCCGGCAGGTGCCGGGGCGGCCCGATGGGTCGGTGCGCGGGGCGCCGGCGGGGATCACTCCTCGACCAGCAACCCCTTGCGGAGTTTGCCCAGCGTCCGCGAGAGCAGACGGGAGACATGCATCTGGGAGATCCCCAGTTCCTCGCCGATCTCGGACTGGGTCATGTTCGCCACGAAGCGCAGGGAGAGGATTCTGCGGTCGCGCGGCGAGAGCTCGGCGATCAGCGGCTTGAGGGACTCCACGTACTCGATGCCCTCCAGCCCGTGGTCCTCGTAGCCGATGCGGTCCGCGAGGGCGCCCTCCGTCTCGTCCTCCTCGGGCTGGGCGTCGAGCGAGCTGGCGGTGTAGGCGTTGCTGGCCGCCATCCCCTCGATCACCTCGTCCCGGGAGATGCCCAGCCGGTCGGCGAGTTCGCCGACGGTGGGGGAGCGGTCGAGCTGCTGCGCGAGCTCGTCGCCGGCCTTGGCCAGGTCCAGGCGGAGCTCCTGGAGGCGGCGCGGGACGCGCACGGACCAGGAGGTGTCGCGGAAGAAGCGCTTGATCTCTCCGACGATCGTCGGCATCGCGAAGGTCGGGAACTCGACCCCGCGTCCGATCTCGAAGCGGTCGATCGCCTTGATCAGCCCGATGGTGCCGACCTGGACGATGTCCTCCATGGGTTCGCTGCGGGAGCGGAACCGGGCGGCGGCGAACTTCACCAGGGCGAGATTGAGCTCGACGAGGGTGTTGCGGACGTACGCGTACTCGTGCGTGCCCTCCTGCAGCGTCGCCAGACGCTCGAAGAGGGTCTTGGACAGGGCTCGCGCATCCAGCGGCCCCACCTCGTCGTACGGCGGGATGTCGGGGAGCCGGAGCCGGTCGGAAAGGCGCTCGGCCTGTTCCGGGCTCACCTCCGGAAGCCCGCTCCCGGTGTGTTCGGGCGAGACGATCGACGACGCGGTGGGCGATTCGTCGAGCCGGGGTGACATGGTGTCCTCCATCGTTCTCGGCATATGGCTGCCGAAGCCGTTCCTGCACTACGGGGTGCGGCGCCTCCAAAGCCGACGTGTTTTCGGGGTTTCTCCTACGCCTACCTGCTCCCACGGGAACATGGCAAGTGGTGGTTGTCCGAATATGACCCAATGTGCTGGTTGTGCGGCTACCGGTTGCGGCGGTAAAGGCGTAGGGTTCGAACGTCCATCTTCTGACGGCAGTGATCGGCCACTCGACGAAAGTGAAGGGGTGTGCATGGACCGCGGGATGCCCGGCAGCACCAGCCACCGGGGCCGGCTGACGGTCGACGTGGAGCGCCATGGCGCGAGTCTGGTGGTGACGCCGGACGGCGAACTCGACCACCACACCGCCGATCTGCTGCGCGAACCGCTGGAGGGCGCGCTCGAGGACGGCTGCAAGCTGGTCGTCGTGGACTGCTCGCGACTGGAGTTCTGCGACTCCACCGGTCTCAACGTCCTCCTGGGCGCCAGGCTGAAGGCCGAGGCCGCCGGCGGCGGGATCCACCTGGCCGGAATGCGACCGGTCGTGGCGCGTGTGTTCGAGATCACAGGTGCCGACGGTGTGTTCGCCCTGCACGAAACCCTGGCCGACGCCCTGAAGGAAACGGCACAGTCCTAGGGGCTTCCCTTCCGTCCGCGCCCCGGTGGCGTGACCGGAGCGTTACACGGAGAACACGGTTCCACCGGAATCCAGTGGTGTTCTCGCGGCGCGGCCGGGCAGGAGAGTCCTGAAATGCCTCCGAAGCAGTTGTCCGCAGATCGAGCGAGAACCGACGAATTGGTCAATCGGTGAGGTGAAGCACTGATGAGCACCACCCGACCGCAACCGGCGGGCGATCGCGGCCCGGAGCCGGAGGGCACGGCCGCGACCGCAGCCGCACCGGTCGGTCAGGTGCGCGAGATGCGCCAGGTTCGAAGGCTGCGACTCATGGGGGCCAGTGGCGCCGTGCCGCGCGCCCGTGACTTCACCCGTCAGGCCCTGCACGACTGGGGCTGGCTGCCCGCGGCCACCGCCGAACAGCGCGCCGCCGCCGAGGACGCCCTGCTCGTCGTCTCCGAACTGGTGACGAACGCCTGCCTGCACGCGGACGGTCCCGAGGAGGTGCGGATAGGCTTCGGCCCCAAGCTGCTGCGGATCGAGGTCGCCGACCGGGGCACGGGCCTTCCCTCGCCCCGCACCCCGCACCGGCCCGGACGTCCCGGCGGCCACGGGATGTTCATCGTCCAGCGTCTCTGCCTGGACTGGGGCGTGGTCCGCAACCCCGACGGAACGCCCGGGAAGACGGTCTGGGCGGAACTGGCCGGGCCGGACGCCGACTGAGCCGCCCTCGCCACCGGAGCGTCCACGATCCTCACCGCCGGGTCCCGCCAGGGGCTCGGCGCAGTCGTGTCCAGGGGAGACGGCGGGGCCGTCGAGGCGGTCCGGCGCCCGCGCGGAGGCCGAACCGGGAACGAGCCGGAAACGAGTCGGGCCCCGGTCCCGTCACGGGACCGGGGCCCGACTCGTTTCCGGCTCGCCCGCGGGGCCGGACAGGGCGAAAGGCCCCGCGGGCGGCGCCCCCGCGGGTGCTACCGCACGCCGCCCATCAGGGCGCGGATGTGCTTCCCGGCGGTCATGAAGGCGAAGCCCGCGACCACGGCGATGACGCCCCACATCGTGTAGTAGGCCGCGTCGCCCATCGGCTCGTTGAGCTGGGTGGCCCAGCCGTTGAGGGCGTTGCCGGTGGCGGTGGCGAGGAACCACAGGCCCATGATCTGGCCGACGAACTGCTTCGGGGCCAGCTTGGTCGACAGGGACAGGCCCACCGGCGACAGGCACAGCTCGCCGATCGTCTGGAGCAGGTACACGCCCAGCAGCCAGAAGACGGTGACCTTGCCGGTCTCGCTGTTCGCCGCCGCGGCGCCCGCCAGGCCCATCAGGCCGAAGGAACCGCCGATGAGCAGCATGGCCAGCGAGAACTTCATCGGGGCGCTGGGCTCGCGGTTGCGCTTGGCCAGCCAGACCCACAGGCTCGCGAAGAGCGGCGCCAGGACGATGATCATGAACGGGTTGACCGACTGGAACCAGGAGGCCGGGAACTCCCAGCCGCCGATCATGCGGTCGGTGTCGTTGTCCGCGAAGATCGTCAGCAGCGAGCCGGACTGGTCGTAGATCATCCAGAACAGCACGGCGGTGACGAAGAACCACACGAACGCCTTGACGCGCGGCCGGTCCTCGCCGGTCAGCTCCGGGTTCCGGTACATCGAGACGAAGTACAGGATCGGCACGACGACGCCGAGGACGGCCAGGAAGTTCACCACGTGCTCGATGTCGTAGGTGCCCAGGGCCAGGTCCACCAGCAGCGCGGCGACGGCCAGGCCGGTCCACAGCGCGGCCTTGCGCAGCACGGAGCGCTTCTCCTCCGGCGAGGCCGGGGTGCCGGGGTGCCGGCCGACGTCGCCGAGGTGCCGACCGCCCAGGACGTACTGGACGACGGCCAGGGTCATGCCGATGCCGGCGGCGGCGAAGCCCAGGTGCCAGTTGACGTTCTCGCCGAGGTAGCCGACCACCAGCGGCGCGAACAGGCCGCCGATGTTGATCGACATGTAGAAGATGGTGAAGCCGGCGTCGCGGCGGGCGCTGGGCTGCCCCTCGTAGAGGCCGCCGACCATGGCCGAGATGTTCGGCTTGAGCAGGCCGGTGCCGACGGCGATCAGGGCCAGGCCGATGAAGAACGCCACGTCGGACGGGATCGCCAGCGTGTAGTGGCCCGCCGCGATGATGATGCCGCCCACCAGGACGGCCTTGCGGGCCCCCCAGAGTCGGTCGGCCACCCAGCCGCCGGGCATGGCGGCCATGTACACGACGGCGTTGTAGACGCCGTAGATCGCCGCGGCGAGGGCCTCACGGTCGGCGAGCGGACCGTCGAGGACGCCCGCGATCAGGTAGAGGACGAGGATGGCGCGCATTCCGTACCAGGAGAAGCGCTCCCACATCTCCGTCATGAAGAGTGTGGCCAGACCGCGGGGGTGGCCGAAGAAGGTCTTGTCGGACGGACCGACGGAGTCCTTCGTCAGACTGGACGCCATGGTGGTGGTTCCTTGCTCGGTCGGGACGCGTGCGATGTGGTGCACACGCGCCCGAGGCGGTTGGTCGGCCCCGGTCCCGCGCCCCCACCCCTCGCGCGTCCGGCCCTGACCGACAGGTGCTTGGGCGTTGCCATGCGACCGGGGCCCGGACGGGCCGGCGACCCGGCCCGCGGGAGCCCGTGCGGGGCTCCTCGGCCTCTTCAGCAAGGAGGCCCCTGACGCGATGCGTATGCGTCAAAGGCCGCCGCTCCTGGACAAACGCCAGGGGTCAGGGTACGACACCCCGTGTCGGGCGCCCGAGGGGTACCCGGGGAGAGGAGGCGCATTTCACACCGGCACCGGGAACGCCGGCCGGGTTCGCGCGAGTCCCGCACACATCTCCGGAGGCACCCCCGCGAGGTCTACCATCAGGCCATGACCCGAGTACTGCTCGCCGAGGACGACGCCTCCATCTCGGAGCCGCTGGCCCGTGCCCTCCGCCGCGAAGGGTACGAGGTCGAGGTGCGCGAGGACGGTCCCAGCGCCCTGGAGACCGGACAGCACGGAGAGGTCGACCTGCTCGTGCTGGACCTCGGTCTGCCCGGCATGGACGGCCTGGAGGTCTGCCGCCGGCTGCGCACCGAGGGGCACACGTTCCCGGTCCTGGTGCTGACCGCCCGCGCCGACGAGGTGGACACCGTCGTCGGTCTGGACGCCGGCGCCGACGACTACGTCACCAAGCCGTTCCGCCTCGCCGAGCTGCTCGCCCGGGTGCGGGCCCTGCTGCGGCGGGGCGCCGTCGAGCCCGCCCAGCCCACCGCGACCCACGGCGTGCGCATCGACGTCGAGTCGCACCGGGCCTGGATGGGCGACGAGGAGCTCCAGCTCACGGCGAAGGAGTTCGACCTGCTGCGGGTGCTGGTGCGCGACGCGGGCCGCGTGGTCACCCGCGAACAGCTCATGCGCGAGGTGTGGGACACCACCTGGTGGTCGTCGACCAAGACCCTCGACATGCACATCTCCTGGCTGCGGAAGAAACTCGGTGACGACGCGGCCAACCCCCGCTACATCGCCACGGTCCGCGGCGTCGGCTTCCGCTTCGAGAAGGACTGACCGGCCCCGGGGGCCCCGAAGACCTGGAAGGGCTGACGCCGAGCCGTGCGCAGACGTCTGATCAACTCCACGCTCGCCGTGGTCCTCGTCGTGATCGCCGTCTTCGGGGTCTCGCTGGTCATCGTCGAGACCCGCACCATCGAGGAGAGCGCCCACGAGAGCGTCCGGTCCGACGCCGCGCGGCTGGTCTCGGTCGTCGAGAGCCGCGTCGTCGCCAAGGAGCGGGTGACCGCCGAGACCATGCGCTCCCAGGTGCCCGGGGACCGCCACGTCCGCATCGAGCTGCCCGGACGGAGCCCCATCGAGCTGGGCGAACGCCCCGGGGGCGACACCATCGAGGGGCGCGCGACCGGCTCGGGAGGCGTGTCCGTCACCGTCCGGCTCCCCAGCAGCACGGTCCGTGCCGAGGTGGCCCGGACCCTGTTGATCATCCTCGCGGTGGCGCTGCTCGCGGTGATCGCGGCGGTGTTCCTGGCCGTCCGGCAGGCCCGTCGGGTCGCGGCCCCGCTCACCGACCTCGCCGAGACCGCCGAGCGGCTCGGCTCCGGCGACCCCCGCCCCCGGCACCGCCGCTACGGGGTGCCCGAGCTGGACCGGGTGGCGGACGTGCTGGACGCCAGCGCCGAGCGGATCGCCCGGATGCTCACCGCCGAGCGACGACTGGCCGCGGACGCCTCCCACCAGCTCCGCACGCCGCTGACGGCGCTGTCCATGCGGCTGGAGGAGATCGTCACGGCGGCCGACGCCGCCGACGCCGCGCCGACCACCGACAAGGAGGCCACCGCCACCATCCGCGAGGAGGCGATGATCGGCCTGGCCCAGGTGGAGCGGCTGACCGACGTGGTGCAGCGGCTGCTGACCAACTCGCGCGACCCCCGCTCGGGCTCCGCCGTGGGCTTCGACCTGGACGAGGTGGTCAAGCAGCAGATCGAGGAGTGGCGCCCGGCGTACCGCAAGGCCGGCCGGGCCGTCGTCCGCTCCGGCCGGCAGGGCCTGCGGGCGGTGGGCACCCCGGGCGCGGTGGCACAGGTGCTCGCCACGCTGATCGAGAACGCCCTGATGCACGGTGACGGTACGGTCGCCCTGCGCACCCGCATCGCCGGCAACCAGGTGGTGGTCGAGGTCACGGACGAGGGGCCGGGCGTCGATCCGTCGCTGGGCGCCCGCGTCTTCGAGCGCACGGTCAGCGGGCGCAACTCCACGGGCCTGGGGCTGGCCGTCGCCCGCGACCTGGCGGAGGCGGACGGCGGACGGTTGGAGCTACTTCAGCAGCACCCGCCGGTCTTCGCGCTTTTTCTCAGCCGGGACGTCGAGGGCCCGGCCGCCGGCTGAGCCGCCGCGGAAGACCCAGGTGCGGTAGGACCAGAAGCGGAAGACCGTGGCGATGCCCATGCCCACGACGTTCTTGGCGATGTTGTCGGCGAGCGGCGAGGTGAAGCCCAGGGCGTAGTGCGAGACGGCCAGGGCGCCGTTCTCGATCACCAGGCCGACGCCGCTGAACAGCAGGAAGAGACCCGCCTCCCGGGACATCCGGCTCTTGTCGCTGTGCCGGTACGTCCAGTAGCGGTTGCCCAGGTAGTTGGTGCCGATGGCGACCGCCGTCGCCATCACCCCCGACCGCACCGGGGCCAGGCCCAGTCCGTGGAGGCAGAGGTTGAAGACGGCGACGTTGACGAGGAAGCCCAGGGCGCCCACCGTGCCGAACTTGGCGGCCTCGCGGCGGAGCCGCCGGAGGCGGACGCGCAGTGTGTGCCGTTCGTCCATGGAGATCCCCATAGAGATCCGCTGCCCCGTTCCGCCGGCCCGCGCCGGCCGTCTGTCGGCTTCCGTGGCTCGCCATGCTATCCGTGGCGCCGGCCGCGGCCCTACGCCGGACGGAGTACCCCCGGGCCCGGCCGATAGGCTACGACTGTGACATTTCCTGTGATCGGCATGGTCGGCGGCGGTCAGCTCGCGCGGATGACCCACGAGGCGGGCATCCCCCTCGGGGTCAGGTTCAGGCTGCTCAGTGACACTCCACAGGACTCCGCCGCCCAAGTGGTCCGCGACGTCGTCGTCGGCGACTACCGCGACCTGGACACGCTGCGTGACTTCGCCCGGGGCTGCGACGTGATCACGTTCGACCACGAGCACGTCCCGACCGAGCATCTGCGCGTCCTGGAAGCGGAGGGCATCCCCGTGCGGCCCGGTCCCGACGCGCTGGTGCACGCGCAGGACAAGGGCGTGATGCGGGCGCGTCTCACCGAGATCGGCATCCCCTGCCCCCGGCACCGCATCGTGGCGGACCCGGCGGACGTGGCGCGCTTCGCGGCCGAGACCGGCGGCTGGCCGGTCGTCCTCAAGACCGTCCGCGGCGGCTACGACGGCAAGGGCGTGTGGGTGGTGCGCTCCGAGGAGGAGGCGGCCGCCCCGTTCCGCGCGGGCGTGGCGGTGCTGGCCGAGGAGAAGGTCGACTTCGTCCGCGAGCTGGCGGCCAACGTGGTCCGCTCCCCGCACGGCCAGGCCGTGGCGTACCCGGTGGTGGAGTCCATCCAGGTGAACGGCGTCTGCGACACCGTGATCGCCCCGGCGCCCGACCTGTCGCCCGAGCTGTCCGGCCAGGCCCAGGAGCTGGCGCTGACGGTGGCGAGGGAGCTGGGCGTCGTCGGGCACCTGGCGGTCGAGCTGTTCGAGACCGGCGACGGCCGCATCCTGGTCAACGAGCTGGCCATGCGCCCCCACAACAGCGGCCACTGGACCCAGGACGGCGCGGTCACCTCGCAGTTCGCCAACCACCTGCGGGCCGTGCTCGACCTCCCGCTCGGCGACCCGCGCCCGCGCGAGCCGTGGACGGTGATGGTCAACGTGCTCGGCGGCGACTACCCCGACATGTACCAGGGCTACCTCCACTGCATGGCCCGCGACCCGCGGCTGAAGATCCACATGTACGGCAAGGACGTGAAGCCCGGCCGCAAGGTGGGCCACGTCACCACCTACGGCGACGATCTGGCGGACGTCCGCGAGCGCGCCGCCCACGCCGCCGCCTACCTGCGAGGGACCATCACCGAATGAGCAACGCCCCCCGTTCCGGTTCCGCCCCCGTCGTGGGCATCGTCATGGGCTCCGACTCCGACTGGCCCGTCATGGAGGCCGCGGCCAAGGCCCTGGAGGAGTTCGAGGTCCCCCACGAGGTGGACGTGGTCTCCGCGCACCGGATGCCGCACGAGATGATCGCCTACGGCGACCGGGCCGCGGACCGCGGCCTGAAGGCGATCATCGCGGGCGCCGGAGGAGCGGCCCACCTGCCGGGCATGCTGGCCTCCGTCACCCCGCTGCCGGTGATCGGCGTTCCGGTGCCGCTGGAGCACCTGGACGGCATGGACTCCCTGCTGTCCATCGTCCAGATGCCCGCCGGGGTCCCCGTCGCCACGGTCTCGATCGGCGGCGCCCGCAACGCCGGACTGCTCGCCGTGCGGATGCTGGCGGCCCACGACCCGGCCCTGCGGGAGCGGATGGAGCGCTTCCAGGCGGAGCTGAAGAAGCAGGCCGAGGAGAAGGGGCGCCGGCTGCGGGCCAAGGTCGCCGCGGGCGACGCGGGCTTCGGCTTCGGGGGGCGGTGAGATGGCCCGCACCGGGGAGACGCTGGAGCGGGCCCGCGCGCTGCTGGCCGCCCACCCCGTCGTCGACGGCCACAACGACCTGCCGTGGGCGCTGCGCGAGCAGGTCGCCTACGACCTCGACCGGCGCGACATCGCGAGCGACCAGTCGGCCCATCTGCACACCGACATCCCGCGGTTGCGGGCGGGCGGGGTGGGGGCGCAGTTCTGGTCCGTCTACGTGCGCACGGACCTGACGGGCGACGCCGCCGTCAGCGCCTGCCTGGAACAGATCGACGTGGTGCGGCGGCTGGCCGACCGTTACCCGGACGACCTGCGGCTCGCCTTCACGGCCGACGACATGGAGGCGGCGCGCGCCGAGGGCCGCATCGCCTCGCTGATGGGCGCCGAGGGCGGCCACTCCATCAACAACTCCCTGGCCACGCTGCGCGCCCTGTACCGCCTGGGCGTGCGCTACATGACGCTCACCCACAACGACACCATCGACTGGGCGGACTCGGCCACCGACGCCCCCCGCCACGACGGCCTGACCCGCTTCGGCGAGGAGGTCGTACGGGAGATGAACCGGCTGGGGATGCTGGTGGACCTCTCGCACGTGGCGCCGGCCACCATGCGCGACGCGCTGCGGGTCTCCACGGCGCCCGTGATCTTCTCGCACTCCTCCGCCCGCGCGGTCTGCGACCACCCGCGGAACGTCCCCGACGACGTGCTGGAGGGGCTGGCGGCCAACGGCGGTGTGGCCATGGCCACATTCGTGCCGAAGTTCGTCCTCCCCGCCGCCGTCGCCTGGACCGAGGCCGCCGACGAGAACATGCGCGCCCACGGCCTGCATCCCCTGGACGGCACCGAGAGGGGCCGGGAGGTCCAACGGGCCTTCGAGGAGGCCCATCCGCGCCCGGTCGCCACGGCGGCGACGGTCGCCGACCATCTGGACCACATGCGCGAGGTCGCGGGCATCGACCACATCGGCATCGGCGGCGACTTCGACGGCACGGCCTTCACCCCGTCCGATCTGAGCGATGTGTCCGGATATCCGAATCTGGTGGCCGAGTTGCTGGACCGTCACTGGTCCGAGGCCGACCTGGCCAAGCTGACCTGGGGCAACGCGGTGCGGGTGCTCCGCGACGCGGAGGCCGTCGCGCGGGACGAGCAGGCCCGGCGCGGCCCCTCGATCGCCACCATCGAACAGCTCGACGGATGACGCCGAACCCCCTTCGGTGACGTAACTCACGAGCGGGATCTCCGAGCCCGTCGCACTCCGTGCGGCCGGAGATCCCGCTCGGTCATATCCGCTGGTCATGGGCCGGTGTTGACGGAATGTCAGCGCGGCGGAATGTCGCCCTCGGAGACGGATTCGTCGCGCAGGGTCACAAATGAGACGTAGGCAATAGCAGCGAAACGGGCTTCCTGTGACCCATCGGCTTGTTGCGGCGGAAACGTTGTGTTTACGGTTCTGGCCGCGCCGTACGAACGTGCGGCGGCTCGCTGTCGGTACGCCGAATCCTGCCGACGGCAGCGGGCTGGACCATCCACACCGCCATCGGCAGGAGCGGGGGACCCAAGGTAAGCGCCGGACCGTGTCCGCACGGGACGGCTTGGGGTGAAGCCGTGTCACGACCCGACGTCGTGGCCCACACGGCCGGGCAACTCCAGCCCGAACCCGACAGCTCACCTCGCAGGCGTAGGAGAGGAGCCCCCTTATGTCCGCACGCGGACGTCATCGTCGTGCCCGCGCCGGCCGCCTCACCCGCCTGTCCCTGGCCATCTCGGTGGGCAGCGCCGGTGTGGCCCTGCCCCTGATCGCCGCCGGCAACGCCAACGCCGCCTCCGTCGACACCTGGGACCGCGTCGCCCAGTGCGAGAGCACGGGCAACTGGAGCATCAACACCGGCAACGGCTTCTACGGCGGTCTGCAGTTCACCCAGAGCACCTGGGAGGCCTTCGGCGGCACCCAGTACGCCCCGCGCGCAGACCTGGCCACCAAGGACCAGCAGATAGCCATCGCCGAGAAGGTCCTGGAGGGTCAGGGCCCGGGCGCTTGGCCGGTCTGCTCGGTCAAGGCCGGTCTGACCAAGGGCGGCCCCGCTCCCGCCGTCTCCCCCGACGGGAAGAGCGAGGCGAACGAGCAGCAGGCTCCGGCCGCCCAGGAGCAGCAGGCTCCCAAGGCCGAGCCCAAGGCCGAGGAGCAGGCCCAGCCGGAGCGCGCCGACCGCACCGAGCGGGCCGAGTCGACCGCCAAGACCACCTCCTACAAGGTCGTCAACGGCGACACCCTGTTCAAGATCGCCCGTGCCCACGACATCGCGGGCGGCTGGCAGGAGGTCTACGAGGACAACCGCCAGGTCATCGGCGACGACCCCAACCTGATCTACCCGGGCCAGAAGCTCTCCCTGGGCGGCGTCGCCGTCCAGCAGAAGGCCGCCGCCAAGCCGGAGGCCAAGCCGGAGGCCAAGGCCGAGCAGAAGGTGGAGAAGGCCGAGACCAACTCCCAGCCCGCGCAGCAGTCGATCGAGCGGGCCGACCGGAGCGCCGGCGCGTCCACCGACGTCTCCAGCGGCTACACCGCCCCGGTGAACGCCACCCCGTCCGGCTCCTACAAGGCCGCGGGCGCCCGCTGGTCCAACGGCCACACGGGTGAGGACTTCCCCGCCGCCTCCGGCACTCCGGTGAAGGCCGTCACCAACGGCACCGTGGTCTCCGCCGGTTGGGGCGGTGCCTACGGCAACCAGGTCGTCATCCGGCACGACGACGGCCGCTACAGCCAGTACGGCCACCTGTCCTCGATCTCGGTCGGCACCGGCCAGAAGGTCACCGTCGGCCAGCAGATCGGCGCGGTCGGCTCCACCGGCAACAGCACCGGCCCGCACCTGCACTTCGAGGTGCGCACCGGCGCCGGCTACGGCACGGACATCGACCCCCTGGCCTACCTGCGGGCCAACGGCGTCAACATCTGAGCCGTGCCACACGGCCCGACACGGGCCGCGTGACCCCTCCCCTGGGACGGCAAGAGGCGGGCGGGGCGCGGAGTGTGAACACTCCGCGCCCCGCCCGCCTCGTCCGTTCGCGGGGCGTCCGCGACCCGTTCGCGGCCCTTCCCGCGTGACGCGGTCAGTCGACGCAGAGACAGAAGGGGTGCCCCGCCGGGTCCAGGTAGACCCGGAAGTCGCGCTTGCCGCCGTCGTCGCCCTCGACGAGCCTCGCCCCCAGCTCCAGCGCCTCCCGCTCGGCCGCGTCCAACTCCTCCCTCGGCACGTAGAAGTCGAAGTGGAACTGCTGCGAGTGCTCGGCGCTCGGCCACTGGGGCGGCACGTGGCCGGGGGCCTCCTGGAAGGCCAGCGTCCGGCCCCGCAGCGCGCCCGAGTCGAACGTCACCTCGACCCAGCGGCCCTCGCCCTCGACCCTCCCGCCCAACATGCGCGCGTAGAACTCGGCGAGCTTCCCCGGCTCCGGGCAGTCCAGTACGACGACGGTCTTCAGTGTGGTGATGGCCATGGTGCTCCTCCTGTGTCGTGGTTTCCGCGTTCCCGTCTTCGTTACCTCTTAAGGGCTCCAACCAGTAACGAGTTACCTCATGATGGCCCTCCGGCGGTAACGTGGCAAGGGTGGAACAGCCGGAGGACCGGGATCCCACGCCGCCGGGGCTCCGCCTGGTACGGGATCTGATCAACACCCTGAACGTGGAGGCGGGCACCGACGCCCTCGCCACCGCGGACGGTCTCGCCGCGTTCGCGCACGACCACGGGTTGACCGGGCTCGGACTGGCCAAACGCGACCTTCCGGCCATCGTCGGACTGCGCGAGGGCCTGCGCGCCGCCTGTCTGGCCCACACGGGCGTCCGGATGCCCGAGGAGACGGCGGCCGAGCTGGCCGCGCTGCTGCGCCGCGCACCGCTCACCGTGGCCGTCGACGAGGAGGGGACGGCCACGCTCGAACCCGCCGACGTCCCCCCGGGCGCCGCGGCGTTCACCGCCCGGATCGCCCTCGCCGTGGCCACCGCCGCGGGCGACGGCACCTGGACCCGCCTCAAGGTGTGCGAGGCCCACGACTGCCGCTGGGCGTACTACGACAGGAGCCCGGCCGGCCGCAGGCGCTGGTGCACCATGGCCGTCTGCGGCAGCCGGGCGAAGATGCGGACGTACCGCGCGCGACGGTCGTCCGGAGGGTAGGCCCCGCCCCGCGCGGCCACGGGACCGCCGCCGACGCCGGCGGAGACGTCCGGGGCGCGCGGCGGCACGTCCTCGGCGCGGGGCTCCCGCCCGCGTCGGACGCTCACCGCCCGGCCCCGCTCCCCTCCGATCCGCGGGTGGGCGAGGCCCCCGTCGGACGCGCCTCCTCCGGCACGGACCGACGACCGCGGGCCCGGCCGGCCGTGCGAGGTGTCTAGGCCGTCGGACGGCCCAGGGCGCGGAAGGACCAGCCCGCCTTGCGCCACAGCGCCGGGTCCAGCGTGTTGCGGCCGTCCAGGATGCGCCGCTCGGCCACGACCTCGCCCAACACCTGCGGGTCCAGCTCCCGGAACTCGCGCCACTCCGTCAGGTGCAGCACCACGTTCGCCCCGCGCACCGCCTCCAGCGCGCTGTCGGCGTAGCCCAGGGTGGGGAAGACCCGTCGGGCGTTCTCCATCCCCTTGGGGTCGTAGACCATCACCTGTCCGCCCTGGAGGTGGATCTGCCCGGCGACGTTCAGCGCGGGCGAGTCCCGCACGTCGTCGGAGTCGGGCTTGAAGGTCGCGCCCAGCACCGCCACCCGCTGCCCCAGGAAGGTGCCGCCGACCGTCTCGCGGGCCAGCTCCACCATGTGGGAGCGGCGGCGCATGTTGATCGAGTCGACCTCGCGGAGGAAGGTCAGCGCCTGGTCGGCGCCCAGCTCGCCCGCCCGGGCCATGAACGCGCGGATGTCCTTGGGCAGACAGCCGCCGCCGAAGCCGATGCCGGCGCGCAGGAACTTCCGCCCGATCCGATCGTCGTACCCGATCGCCTCCGCCAGCTTCACCACGTCGCCGCCGGCCGCCTCGCAGACCTCGGCCATGGCGTTGATGAACGAGATCTTGGTCGCGAGGAAGGAATTGGCCGCCGTTTTCACCAGCTCGGCGGTGGGGAAGTCGGTGACGACGAACGGCGAGCCCTCCGACACCGGCTTCGCGTACACCTCGCGCAACAGCTCCTCCGCCCGCTCCGAGCGCACCCCCACCACGATGCGGTCCGGGCGCAGGGTGTCCTCGACGGCGTAGCCCTCGCGCAGGAACTCCGGGTTCCACGCCAGCTCCGCCCCCTCGCCCGCGGGGGCCAGTTCCACCAGCCGCCGCGCCAGCCGGTCCGCGCTGCCCACCGGCACGGTGGACTTGCCGACCACCAGCGCGGGCCGCGTCAGGTGCGGGGCCAGCGAGTCCACCGCGCTGTCCACGTAGGACATGTCACAGGCGTACTCGCCCTGCTTCTGGGGGGTGTTCACACAGATGAAGTGGACGTCGCCGAACGCGCCGACCTCCTCCCAGGAGGTGGTGAAGCGCAGCCGCCCGGTCGACCCCTCCACGCCCGCGACGTGGCGGCGCAGCAGCTCCTCCAGCCCCGGCTCGTAGAACGGCACCCGCCCGGCGGACAGCGTCTCGATCTTCTCGGCCACCACGTCCAGGCCCAGCACCTCGAAGCCCAGTTCGGCCATGGCGGCGGCGTGTGTCACGCCGAGGTAACCGGTGCCGATCACGGTGATTCTGAGGGCCATGGACTGCTCCTGGGAGAAGGGCGAGGTGCTGTCCGCGAGCATAACCGGCCGGTGCCGTGGCCAGTGTCGGCAAAGTCATGTATCCAAGGGAGCCGGGGGAACGGGCCCCGCACTAGAATTGTGTTACTTAACGGTAGTTAGCAGAACCGCATCCAGGGAGTGAGACACCGTGGCGGGATCGACCGATTTCGACCTCTACCGGCCGTCCGAAGAGCACGAGATGCTCCGCGAGTCGGTGCGCTCGCTCGCCGAGGCGAAGATCGCACCCTTCGCCGCCGAGGTGGACGAGCAGGGCCGCTTCCCCCAGGAGGCCCTGGACGCCCTGGTCGCCAACGACCTGCACGCCGTCCACGTGCCCGAGACCTACGGCGGCGCGGGCGCCGACGCCCTCGCGACCGTCATCGTGATCGAGGAGGTCGCCCGCGTCTGCGCCTCCTCCTCCCTGATCCCGGCCGTCAACAAGCTCGG
Organism: Streptomyces macrosporus; assembly: GCF_039533145.1. NCBI lineage: Bacteria > Bacillati > Actinomycetota > Actinomycetes > Kitasatosporales > Streptomycetaceae > Streptomyces > Streptomyces macrosporus. The sequence goes on along the minus strand of NZ_BAAASZ010000031.1, from coordinate 37,226 downwards.
CTCGCTCCCGGTGATCCTCTCCGGCTCCGAGGAGCTGAAGCGGAAGTACCTCGCCCCGCTGGCCAAGGGCGACGCGATGTTCTCCTACTGCCTCTCCGAGCCGGAGGCCGGCTCGGACGCCGCGGGAATGAAGACCCGCGCCGTGCGCGACGGCGACACCTGGGTCCTCAACGGCGTCAAGCGCTGGATCACCAACGCCGGCGTCAGCGAGTACTACACGGTGATGGCCGTCACCGACCCCGAGAAGCGCTCCAAGGGCATCTCGGCCTTCGTCGTGGAGAAGGGCGACGAGGGCGTCTCCTTCGGCGCCCCGGAGAAGAAGCTCGGCATCAAGGGCTCCCCGACCCGCGAGGTCTACTTCGACAACGTCCGCATCCCCGCCGACCGCATGATCGGCGAGGAGGGCACCGGCTTCGCCACCGCGATGAAGACCCTGGACCACACCCGCATCACCATCGCGGCCCAGGCCCTCGGCATCGCCCAGGGCGCCCTCGACTACGCCAAGGGCTACGTCAAGGAGCGCAAGCAGTTCGGCAAGGCCATCGCCGACTTCCAGGGCATCCAGTTCATGCTCGCCGACATGGCGATGAAGCTGGAGGCCGCCCGCCAGCTCACCTACGCCGCCGCCGCCCGCTCCGAGCGCGTCACCCTCGGCGCCGACGGCAGGTCCGAGAGCCTGACCTTCTACGGCGCCGCCGCCAAGTGCTTCGCCTCGGACGTCGCCATGGAGATCACCACGGACGCGGTCCAGCTCCTGGGCGGCTACGGCTACACCCGCGACTACCCGGTCGAGCGGATGATGCGCGACGCCAAGATCACGCAGATCTACGAGGGCACGAACCAGGTCCAGCGGATCGTGATGTCCCGCAACCTGCCGTAAGGCCGCCGCAGGGCGGAGCTTCCCGCGCAGCGGCGCGTGTCCGCGGCTCAGGGGCGTCCTCCGGGGCGCCCCTGAGCCTTTGGGACCCTCGTCCCCGGTGCGCCCCACCCGGGCCTCGGCCGGCCGGAGGACCGGCCGAGGAGGCCGGGTTCGGGACCGGTGGGGAGTCGCGCGCTCAGTCGCCCTTGACCGTGACCTTCTCGCCGTTCTTGAGCTGGTCGACCAGGAGCCTGACCCTCTCCATGTCCCACTTGAGCGAGCCCTGCGGGGCACTGCCGGCGATCGGCATGTTCATCGAGGTGCCCTCGCCGCTCGTGACGCCCTTCATGGCCCAGAACATCGAGGCGAGGTCGAACAGGCCCATGTCCTCGTCCACGATCAGGGTGTCCAGGCCCGCGCTCATCGTCGGGTAGAGCCTGAAGGGGTTGAGGATCGTGGCGGGGGTGGCGGTCTGGTCGGCCAGGGCGGCCAGGAACTTCTGCTGGTTCTTGGTGCGCTCCAGGTCGCTGCCGGCCTCGTAGCGGTTGCGGACGAAGGCCAGGGCCTCGGCGCCGTCGAGCGTCTGACGGCCCTTCTTGAAGTCGGCGCCGGACTTCTCGTCCTTGATGTCGCGGGGGATGTCCATCTCCACGCCGCCGACCGCGTCCACGATCTCGGCGAAGCCGCCGAAGCCTATCTCCGCGTAGTGGTCGATGCGCAGGCCGGTGTTGTACTCGATGGTGCGGACCAGCAGCGTGGCGCCGTCCATGGAGTACGCCGCGTTGAGCTTGCGCGCGCCGGGCGAGGGGAAGTCCTTGCCGCTCTCGGAGCCGGTGAACTCCGGGATGGTGACCCAGGAGTCGCGCGGCAGCGAGATCATCGTGGTCCCCTGGTCGCCGACGTGCAGGAGGATCATCGAGTCGGTGCGCTTGCCGTCGGCCGAGCCGGTGTGCAGCTCCTTCTTCCTCTCGTCGGACAGACCCTCGCGGCTGTCGGAGCCCACGATCAGGTACGTGGTGCCCTCGCCCTCCTCCGGCCGGTCCTTCACGATGCCGAGGTCGACCTCGCGGCGCAGCTTGGAGTCGGCCCAGAAGTAGGTGCCGATCGACCAGACGAGCGCCACGACCAGGAAGGTGATCAGACCGACCTTGATCCGCCGGCCCCAGTCGACGGGGCGGGCACCGCCGCGGCCCGGGTCTCCGTGACCCGTACCGCGCCGGCCCGGACCGCCGTAGCCGGAACCGGCGTAGACCTGGCCGGTGTTGTAACCGGAGTCGTAGCCCGCGTGGCCGCCGTGGCCGCCGTGCTGATGGGTCGGCATGACACGCGTCGGGTCCGGGTGCGGGCGGGCGCTGCCGCCGTTGGGCCAGTCAGTCATGGAAGGCAGTGTGCCCCCTCCGGTCGGGTGAGGCCCAGACAAGGGGACGAAACGGGAGGACGTCTGTTGCAGAGATGATGCATTGCGAGGCGGCTCCGGACGGGCGCTTAGGGTGGAGGGCATGACCACTCACGCCCAGGCTCCCCAGCACGAACTGCCGGGCAAGCCGACATCCGTGTCCCGGATCACACTGTCCCGCATCATGACGGCCAACGACACCAACCTCCTCGGCACCGTCCACGGCGGCGTGATCATGAAACTGGTCGACGACGCGGCGGGCGCGGTGGCCGGGCGGCACTCGGGCGGTCCGGCGGTCACGGCGTCGATGGACGAGATGGTCTTCCTGGAGCCGGTCCGGGTGGGCGATCTGGTCCATGTGAAGGCGCAGGTGAACTGGACGGGCCGGACCTCGATGGAGGTCGGTGTGCGGGTGATGGCCGAGCGCTGGAACGAGTCCACCCCGGCCACCCAGGTCGCCTCGGCCTATCTGGTGTTCACCGCGGTGGACGAGAGCGGCAAGCCGCGGCCCGTGCCGCCGGTGGTCCCCGAGACCGAACGGGACGAGCGGCGTTGGCAGGAGGCGCAGATCCGGCGCACCCACCGGCTCGCCCGCCGTCGGGCCATCAAGGAGCTGCGCGACCGGCGGACGGCGGAGGGCGTGCTCGACGACTAGGCGCGGCGCGGCCGGGCGGAGGCGGGGGCCGACGCGGGGGCCGACGGCGGGTCAGTCGGGGCGCGGGCAGGTGACCTTGTCGCCCGTGACCGCCGGGGCGCTCTTCTCCGGCTTCCGCGGCTCCGCCTCCTCCGACTCCCTCTCCCGCGCCGTCTCCGCCGCCGTCTCCGACTCCGTCGCCGTCCCCGTCTCCGGGGTGTCGGGACGCGGCCGTACCCGCCGCACCCGGTTGTGCTCCGTGCCGACCGTGACCTTCATCACCCGTCCCTGGCCCTCGGTCTCCCGCAGCCGGGCGCCGGGGAGCGCGGCGGCCAGGGCGCGTGCCGAGCGGTCCCACTCGGGGTCGTAGTGGATGACCGTCTCCCGGACGTCCTGCCGTTCGGCGGCGCGCGGGATGCCGGTGGTGTCGAAGCCGGTGGCGCGCAGTTCCCGGTCCACCCAGGCGCCGAGGTTGGCGACGGTGGTGCCGTTCTCGACCTGGACGCGGACGGTCTTCGGGTCCACGTCGACCGGCAGGGGTTCGGCCGGCCGGGACCTTCCCTCCCGGCCGGCCTTCTCGCCGGGCCTCTCCGGGTTCTTCTCGTCCGGGTCCTTCGCGTGCGCCGCCCCGCCGGTCGCCAGCGGACGGTCCTGGCGGAGCGCGGCGAACAGCCTCTCGGCGGCCTCGTGGTCCCAGACCACCGTCGAGCCGATGCCGGGCACGTTGTGGTCGGGGTCGGCGACCGGCACCGAGGCGAACTCCGAGGAGGCGGCCGTGAAGCCGTGCATGGCCCGTCCGAGGGCGATCATCTCGTCGGTGCCGAACTCGGGGTCGGCGCGCATCGAACCGAGCAGGGCGGAGGCGACCCGGTTGAGCCGCGCGGGGTTCATCAGCACGCCGCTCCGGGTGGCCTCGTTGATGACGGAGGCCAGGAAGCGCTGTTGGCGTTTGATGCGGCCGAGGTCGCCGTCGGGGTCGACGTGCCGGGCGCGTACGTACTGCAGGGCCTGGCCGCCGCCCAGCCGGGTGGTGCCGGCCGGCAGGTCGAGGCCGCTGTGGCTGTCGTGCAGCGGCCGTGTGGTGCACACCGGCACCCCGCCGAGGGCGTCGACGGTGCGCATGAAGCTGGTGAAGCCCACTTCCAGGTAGTGGTCGATGCGCACCCCCGTCATCTTCTCGACGGTGCGGACGGTCAGGCTGGGGCCGCCGATCGCGTAGGCGGCGTTGATCTTTCCGGTGCGGTCCGTGCGGTGCTCCCCGGTGGCGGGGTCGGTGTGCTCGGGGAACTCGGTGTAGGAGTCGCGGGGGATGCTCACGACGCTGGCCCGGTCCCGGTCGGCGGAGAGGTGCACGAGCATGATCGTGTCGGTGCAGTTGCAGGGGGTCCCGCCGAGGGAGTACCGCCGTTTCTCCTCCTCGGTGACGGTGTCGCGGTCGTCGGTGCCGACGACCAGGAAGTTGGTGCCGTCGCCGACCGCGGGCCGGTGGCTGAGTCCGCGGAAGGGGTCCACTCGTTCCAGCCGGGTGTCCAGGCGGCTGACCACCGCCTGACCGATGCCGCCGGCCAGCAGCACCATCGCCGAGACGGCCGTGGCCGTCCGCGTTCCCCAGCGGGACAGGACGCTCCGCTTGGGCCGGGGGCGGGCGTGGCGACCGCGCTGACGGGACCGTGCGGGCATCGGAGAACCACCTCCGTGGCGGTGGGGGCCGGGAAGGGGCCAACATAGGCCCATACGATCTACGGACTGCGGCCACACGCCGTCCGAGGCCCGCGGCCCACCCGGCTGCCGTGCAAGACGCTCACCCGTTCGCGGTACCGTGGCCCGGTGACGTCTCCAGCCGAATCCCCCTCCCCGGCCGCGGCGCCGCCCGCGGTCTCCGTGATCATGCCGGTGCTCAACGAGGAGCGGTACCTGCGCAGCTCCGTGCGGCACATCCTGGAGCAGGAGTACGCCGGTGAGCTGGAAGTCGTGATCGCCCTCGGTCCCTCGGAGGACCGCACCGACGAGATCGCCGCCGAACTGGTCCGCGAGGACCCGCGGGTGCGCACGGTGCCCAACCCCAGCGGCCGCACCCCCGCGGGGCTCAACGCCGCCATCGCCGCCTCCCGCCATCCGATCGTGGTGCGCGTGGACGGGCACGGCATGCTCTCGCCGAACTACATCGCGACCGCCGTGCGGCTGCTGGAGGAGACCGGCGCGGCGAACGTCGGCGGCATCATGCACGCCGAGGGCGAGAACGACTGGGAGAAGGCGGTGGCCGCCGCCATGACCTCGCGCATCGGCGTCGGCAACGCGGCGTTCCACACCGGCGGCGAGGCCGGCGAGGCCGAGACGGTCTACCTGGGCGTCTTCCGCCGCGAGGTGCTGGAGCGGCTGGGCGGCTACAACGAGGAGTTCATCCGGGCGCAGGACTGGGAGCTGAACTACCGCATCCGTCAGGACGGCGGGCTGGTCTGGTTCTCGCCGGAGCTGCTGGTCTCCTACCGCCCGCGCCCGAGCATGCGCGCCCTGGCCAAGCAGTACCGCAACTACGGCCGCTGGCGGCACGTGGTGGCCCGCTACCACTCCGGCTCGATCAACCTGCGCTACCTGGCGCCGCCCGCGGCCGTGGTGGCCATCGCGGCGGGCGTGGTGGTGGGCGCGCTGGTCACGCCGTGGGGCCTGGTCGTCCCGGCGGGCTACCTCGCGGCGATCACCGCGGGATCGATTCCGGCGGGCAGGGGGCTGCCGCTGAAGGCGCGGGTGCGGATTCCGCTCGCGCTGGCCACCATGCACATGTCGTGGGGCTGGGGCTTCCTGACCAGCCCGCGCAAGCTGGCGGAGAAGGTGAAGGCCGGCCGGCGGGGCCCGGTGACCACCGTACGGGCGGATACATAGCAGATGAGGTGTGCGGCGCGGCCTTCGTCGATGGGCTGTGGGCGAATCGGCGAAGGCCGCGGGAAGCGGCAGCCTCCGTTGGGAGGCCGTCCGTCAGTAGGAGGCTGTCCCCACGACGGTCATGTCCGACGGCATCTTTGGCGTACGCGGCCAGAACCTTGTCCTTCTCAGGGGGCAGACGATGGCCGGCCGGTGTCGTCCACCGTATGGACCTGCCGGGGGTTCGGCACGGTCGGACCCCGCGAGACTGCTGTGCTGGTCAGCCGCGGTGATCTTTCCAGGTGATGTAGGTGTCCCCGGACTCCTTGCCATAGCGGACGTGGCCGCCCCCGTCCACGCAGGTGGCGCGGGCATACACGTGCGCCGGGCCTGCGTGGAATGTGTACCACCCCTCGTCCTCCCAGGAGGACGATGAAGAGGTCTTCAGCTTGCCCCCGATCCACCGCTGCTCGCCGGTGTTGTTGACCGTCACCGCGCAGTTGTGGCCGTTGGAGGAGCTGTAGGTCAGGTACACCGTTCCGTTGCCGTTCACGCCATCGAGGCCGCCCGGTGCTCAGGACGAGAAGGGTTCACTGACAGCCGACCGACGGAAAGCCGCAGGGCCCGTCAGCCGCAGTGGTCGTCGTAATTGATCTGAGTGTAGTTGGAATTGACTCGCCCGCCCCAGTCGACACAGCTGCCCGGAGCGTACTGATAGACGGGGCCCGCGTAATACTTGTAAAGCCCCGAATCCTCTTCGTTGTATTTCCAAACTGTGTCGTTTCTGGAGATGCGCAGGTTGGCCGACATGACCATTGCGGTGCCCGGATGATTGCTGACGGTCACTACGCAGTTGTAGCCATTGGATCCGTTGTACGTGAGGTATACGGTCCCGTCGGAGACGTTCATGGAATCGATCACGCTGTAGCCGGACCCGCAGGCGCCGTTATAGGAAGCGGCTTGAGCGGTGCCGGTGGTGAGGGCCGTCCCGGCAACCGTGAGGCCGAGGACGGCGGTAACGGAGCCAAGTCTCCTGTAAAAATTCATAATTGACCTCCTGTCAGTTCTGTGGATGATCGTGCCGGTGGAGTGGAGGCCGGGCAACACCTTCTCGTGTGGCATGTGTCACACGACCTGTGTGCCGGTGCGCGGCGCCAGGCAGGAGGACAACGTGCGGCCAGGCCGGCACAACCGGCTCGTCCGCGGCCGGCCTGTCGGTGGGGATCAGCGTTCCGTCGACGATGACGAAGTCTCCCTCGCCCAAGTCCACCAGGGCCTCGTGCAGCCCCGGCGCCCAGGCGGCCAGGACCTCGATGACCAGGCCGTTTCATCCCCGCGGCACAGGATGAAAGAGGTTCGCCATGCTCTTCGGTGGTGTGGGCGTGCGCGCCCATCCGCGTAGTCCCCCCGCTGCTGTGTCCCCCCGCGATGGCTTGGACGAGCTCAGTGGCGGCCACGTCCCGGAAACAGCGGCGCCCGTTGCCGACCCGCACGCCTCGATGCGGTCGGACGCGAGTGTTGGGAACCTTGGCTCCGGAAACTTTTCCGGGCCGTCTTCGCCGGAGGGCATCCGTTCGCCGTCGTCGAGGACGTGGACCGCGCAAGGCGGATCCGTGGTGGCTCTTCGACGGGAGGAGGGCACTGGCCCTTCGGCGCACCTCGTTACCAGGTGAAGCTCCGGTTTACTCGCATACAGGCCTCGGTGTCCCCGCCATTGAGGGCGCGTGCCGATTCCGGTGCCCCGCGGTCCTCCGCCGCCTCCTTCGTCCTGGGGTATGTCACCCCGGCGCGCCAGTCGGCGCCGATCACCAGGGTGATCCCCTCGGCGTCGGCGGAGCGCCGCACGGCCCGCTCGGGCAGTCCGAGGGCCTTGGCGACGGCCAGGGCGTCGCCGCGCCGGTCCTCGTCCGCGTACGACAGGGTGGTGTTCGCCTGGGAGACGGACGTCGGGTCGGCGGTGGCCCGGGTGAAGCCGAGCCGGTGCAGCCGGTCGGTGAGGACGGCGGCGCGGCCGTCGACGGGCGCCAGGGTGGTGGAGCCGGTGCCGTTCCTGACCCGCACCGGGATGCGGTCGCTGGGGGCGGCCGGGTCCTCGGTCCCCTTCTCGGCGCCCTTCTCGGACTTCGCGTCCTTGCCGTCGAGGGCGATGTCGTCGCGGATGAGCGAGAACACCTCCTCGGCCTCGCCGGGCTTGGGCACCACGTAGCTGCCGCCGTCGGAGTACTCCCACGGCATGGTGGCCATGGTGATCCGGTCGGTGGGGACCTGCTTGAGCTCGTTCGCCAGGTCGTAGAGGTCCTTGACGGTGTCGATGCCCTCGTCGACGGTGAGGGCCTTGGTGGCCGCCTCGGCGAGGGACCGCAGCTTGCCCGGATCGGTGAGCTTGGTGCCCGCCTTGAGCCGGCGCACCATCGAGTTCATGTACATGTGCTGGGCCTTGGCCCGGCCGATGTCCGAACCGTCCTCGAAACCGTGCCGGGTGCGCAGCCACTGCAGGGCCTGCTCGCCGGTGACGGTGGTGGTCCCCTTCTTCAGGCGGAGGCCCGACCGCCGGTCGTGGACGTTGGCGTCCACGCAGACGGGGACGCCTCCGACGGCGTCGGCCATGTCCACCACACCCGCGAAGTCGATCATCATGAAGTGGTCGATCGGGATGCCGGTCAGTTCCATCCAGGTGGCGACCGTGCAACCCGGACCGCCGTGCTGGAGACTGGAGTTGATCCTGTCGACGGTCCGGGGGTGGACCGTGCCGTCCTCGGGGTCGGTGCACTCGGGGATGGTGACCTTGGTGTCCCGGGGGATGCTGAGCACCGACATGCTGTCGCGGTCGGCCGAGAGGTGGAGCAGCATCTGCACGTCGGCGAGGGGCTTGCGGTCCGCATCGTCCCGGGCGCCGCCGAGCTCGACGTTCCGCCGGGAGCCGCGGCTGTCGGAGCCCAGCAGCAGGATGTTGACGGGGGACCGGCCGTTGGCGTCCGTGCCGTGCCGGAGCTGCTCGCCGCCGAGGTTGAGGGGCTTCCGGGTGAGGTTGCCGTTGAGGTGCTCGTAGTAGAAGTAGCCGACGCCCGCCGTGCCGAGGATCAGCACCGACAGGCCGAGGGCCGTCCAGCGCAGCACCCGCTTGCCGCGGCGCGGGATCCGGGGCCGGTCGCGCCGCGAACCGTCCGGGCCCTGGGGACCCTTGGGGCCGTGTCCATTCCGGGACGCGGGGGCCGCCGGGCGGTCGGAGCCGGCGCTTTCGCCCGCGGGCGCGTCGGCGTCCGTGCCGTCCCCCTCCGGCCCGTCGTACAGGCTGTCGTTCCAGCCGAAGTCCTCTGCCCGGGGGACGCGCCTGTGCGCTCCCTCGCCCCGTACGGCGCTGTGCCCCAACGGGTTTTCCTCCCCCATGTCGTTCAGTCGGCGCCGAGGGCGCGGTGTACGGGCCTCACCCGGCGCATATCTGCTTGTCGGCTTCCATCTGCGGGATGCCCTCCGGCGCCTTCGTCGGGGCGGCGATGGGAACTCCGGCTCCCTTGAAGTCGGCGCCCAGCGTCAGGGTCATCGGCTCCAGCGGCTCAGCGTCCTCGGTGCCCTGCTTCAGGGCGGAGGCGGGCAGACCCATGAGGTCCGCGAGCTTGCGGGCCTGGTCGGCCTGGTTGGGCGCGAACTCCAGGGTCGTCTTGGCGATCTTCTTCGGCGCGTTGCCGCCGTTGCTGGACTTCAGCACGCCCTGGGAGTTCTGCAGCCAGGTGAGCGTCGTCTGGGCGGCCCCGGCGGTGTCCCCGCCGTTGAGGACCTCGACCCGCACATCGGACGCCGCGGCCCGCTCGCCCTTGAGCAGCGCCTCCTGCTCCTTCTTGGCCTTGTCCTTGGCGGCCTTCTCCTTCTTCTCCACCTCGGTGAGGGAGACGTCGTTCTGCAGCATCGAGAACAGCGGACGCGCCTTGGCTTCGTCGAGGACGACGGTGGCCTTGACCACCTCCGCGGGGTTGTCTTTCACCGGCAGGGTGACGAAGGAGATGTTCTTGGTGTTGATCCCGCTGATTTCCTGACCGAATTGGGTCAGCTTCTTGATGGTGCCTATGCCGGTGTCCACCGTCAGCGCCTTGGTGACGGCCTCGGCCAGTTTCCACATCTTGCCGGGGTCGGTGAGGGTGTCGTTGGACTTGAGCTTGCGGATCATCGAACTCAGGAACTGCTGCTGGACCTTGATGCGGTCCAGGTCGCTGCTGTTGCCGAAGCTCTTCCGGGTACGGACGAAGGCCAGGGCGTCCTCGCCCATGATGGTGCTCTTGCCCGCGGGCAGGTCCAGATGGGACTTGGGGTCCTTGACGGGTTTCTCCAGGCAGACCTCGACGCCGCCGATCGCGGTGGTCAGCGTCTTGACGGCGTTGAAGTCGGCCATCATGAAGTGGTGGACGTCCAGGCCCGTCAGTTCCTTGACGGTCCGCATGGTGCAGCCCGGGTCGCGGCCCTCCTGTCCGAGGCTGTTGTTGAACCGGGTGCCCGGCGTGCCCGGAATGATCTCGGTGGAGCCGTCCGCCTGCTTGGTGGGGCAGTCGGGGATGTCGGTGATCAGGTCCCGGGGGATGCTCAGGACGGTCGCGTTGGTGCGGTCCTCGGAGACGTGGAAGAGGAACGTGGTGTCGGCGTGGCCGCCGCTGCCGTTGTCCCCGTAGCCCTCGTTGCCCTTGCCGGTGCGCTTGTCGGTGCCGATCAGCAGGATGTTGATCGGGCCGCCCTGGCCGAAACCGCCGTCGCCCGCGGTGCCGACGTCGACCGTGCTGATGTTGCCGTTGAAGTGCTGGTAGGTGAAGTAGGCGGCGGCCGAGGTGCCGACGAGCAGGAAGGCCGTCACGCCGCCGGTCCACAGCAGCGCCTTCTTCTTCCGGGACTTCTTCGGCTTGGGCTTGCGCCGGCTGCTCGACCTGCCGCCCGTCGGGCCGTCGCCTCCGGACGGGCCGCCGCCCGGCGGGCCGTCCGCCGCGCGCCTGCGACGCTGCCGCGGCACCTCGCCGCGGGGAGGTGCCGCGCTCCGGCTCGCCGCCCGGGAGCCCGCCGCCCGGGAGCCCGCGGCGCGGGAGCCGGGCGTACGGGGGGTGGAGGAGCCGGACGGCGGGGAAGAGGGGGAAGAGGGGGAATCGGAAGACGACGGCGAGGCGGAGGAAGCTCGCGCTTCGGTGGAAGGCATTCGCAGTCTGTAGTCACCGGTGTTCGGGTCGAACACCCACTGGTCTGCGGGGTCGATGTCACCCGCCCGCCCACGGCTTTGCGCGTCCACGGTTGCCTGGATCCTCCGTCGGTGCCACGCAGCGCCCTTCCCTCGGGGTGTCAAGGCGCCTGGTCAGTCATCGTGCGGTGCGCAGCGGCCTGGACGAGCGCACCGGGTTGCACACACTATCTGGGACAGCCCGGTGGGGAGCACCCCTGTTGGCAAGTTCCCTTCTTCGCCAAACGGGCATTCCGTTTCATTTCTTCAAGCCAATCGGTGTGCTGTTTCTCTCGGGAGCCCGTTCAGCCGCATGGATTTCCGGCCACGGACGTCTGTTGTCCGGACGACGGCGAGGCGGTCGGTTCCGGCAGCCCGGTCCCGGCGTTCGGCGCCGCGAAGCCGGCCTTGGACACGCCCGCCCCGGTCGCCGAGGGGGAGGGGGTGCCCGGAGCGGTCGTCTCCGGGGAGCCGGACTCCGCGTCGGAGGGCTCCGGCTCCGGCACCGGCTCGTCGTTGCGCAACGCCGTGAACAGGCGGTCGGCGTCCGGCTGCACCAACTCGTCGCGGTTGGGGTTGTAGGTGTACGGCTGCCGTGGCGCGGTCATGAACCGCACCCGGTCCGCCGGGACGTCCCGCACGCTGTCCACCAGATCGTAGAGCTCGGAGAGGGAGTCCAGTCCGGGGTCGGCGGTGAGGGAGGACGTCACCGCGTCCAGCACCGAGTAGAGCTTGGACGGGTCCGTCAGGATGCCCTCGTCGTGCACCTTGCGCACCAGCAGGGAGAGGAACTCCTGCTGTCGGGCCATCCGTTGGGTGTCGCTGCCGTCGCCGATGCCCTTGCGGGTGCGGACGTAGCCGAGCGCCTGCTCGCCGTCGAGCGTCTGGGGACCCGCGTCCAGGGTGAGCTGGGCGTCCGGGTCGTCCACCGGCTCGGCCAGGCACACCTCGACGCCGCCGACCGCGTCCACCAGCTTGGTGAAGCCGGTGAAGTCCACCACGACGTGGTGGTCCACGCGGATGCCGGTCAGCTTCTCGACGGTGCGGATCGTGCACCCCGCGCCGCCGAGCTGGAAGGCCCAGTTGAACTGCGCGAACCGCGGCTCGACGGTGGTGCCGTCCGGCCGCTCGCACGCGGGGATCTCCACCATCAGGTCGCGCGGTATCGACACCCCGGTGGCGCTGGAGCGGTCGGCGGACAGGTGCAGCAGGATCGTGGTGTCCGAGCGCTGGGTGCCGCTGTCACGGCCGTACTTGCCGTTGTCGCCACCGCGGTCGTCGGAGCCGATGAGGAGGATGTTCTCCGCCTCGTGCACGACCGCCGCCGGTCGTTCGCTCTCGAAGCGTCGCAACTGGTTGACGGTCTCGACATCCGTGCGGATGTTGCCGTCGAGCTGGGTGTAGAGGGTCCAGACCACCCCGGCCGCCGCCAATACGGCGACCGACGCGCCCAGCGCCGTCCAGCGCAGCCAGCGGCGTCGGGGTCGGAGTGGGAGGTCGGCCGGGTGCGCACCCTCTGGTTCGGTCACGTCTGCGTTCATCCCTCGCGCGGTCGGCGGCGTGTACGCGCACAGGCGTGCGGTCGCCGGTCTCCTGTACAGACACGCGACGGGCGCGCGTGGTTGTACGGGTGGCGCGGGAAAATCCCTTGCGCGACCGGCCGTTGGGCGGTCCGTCCCGGACGCCGGAAATGCTCCGGCGTCCGGGACGGGGTCGGGCGCGCCTTCGGTACGGATCAGCCGGCCTGGTCGGCGACGTGGGTGACGCGTTCGCTCCGCACCCGTTCCTCCAGGGCCGAGGCGTCCAGGCGTTCCGCGTGGCGGCACAGCACGACCGAGCCGCCGGCGGCCAGCGGGGCGAACAGCCCGGCCGACAACCCCTCCCAGGAGTCGTACGGCAGCACCGACAGCAGCCGCGAGTCGGGGCCGAGCCCGCGCGCGGCGGCGTCGGCGCGGGCGCGCTCGACGACCTGCGCGCCGGTCAACTCCTCGCCGCCGACGACCAGCGCGGGCGCGTCCGGGTCGACGGGGGAGTACGGGGTGAAGCGGTCGCCCTGGCCCGGCACCTCGACCGCGTAGTCCCGGAAACCGTCCGGCGCCTGGGGGAAGCGGGCGCCCAGGGGGCGCAGACCGAGCGCGATCCGCTCGCCGGTGCAGGCTCGGGCCTCCTCCAGGGTGTCCGGGCCGCTGACGACGAGGTCGGCGCCCGAGACGGCGTCGGGTCCGCCGGTCAGGTCGGCGACGACCGAGGTGGAGGAGCAGGCGAGCAGCCAGACCGCGGTCTGCCAGTGGGCGGGCAGCAGCAGGGCGAGGCGGTCGCCGGGCTCGGCGGACAGCTCGTCCTGGAGGAGGTTGGACGTCTTCGCCACCCAATTGGCGAGGGTGGCGACGGAGAGTTCGACGCGCTCGCCGGTGGCGTCGTCGTAGAAGGTCACCAGCGGGCGGGCGGCGTCCGCGGCGAGCGCGGATCGCAGCAGGTCGGCGGGGGTGCGATCGGTGGTGTTCATCGGCGCCAGGGTACGCGGGCCGCCCGCCGGGGGACGCCGGGGCGGAGAGGCGTCGACGGGTGGCGAGAGGACCGGAGGGTAACGGTCCGTGACTTCCCGGTTCGACAGGGTTACCACTTTTGCCCAATATCGGCTCTATGCGTGCATTCATTGCGTCCTCGATCGGCGTCGCCTGCGCGGCCGCCGCGGCGCTGCCGCTGTCTCTGCCCACCGGAGTGGCGAGCAGCGCGTCCGCGGCCACCGTGTCCGCTCCCGTCCCCGTGACCTCCCCCCGACTGCCGGGCAGCACCCGGTCACTGCCGCTCGTGCCGCTCACCCCACCCGACGCGACCCCCGCGCCCGACTCGCCCGGCGAGGGCGTGTCCCTGGGCCTTCCGGCGCGCGAGGTCGAGCCCTTCTCGCTGCTCGGCGTGGTCTGGAACGACCCGGAGGAGGAAGTGCACGGCCGCATCCAGGTGCGCACCCGGGCCGTGGGCACCGGCGCCTGGTCGCCCTGGCAGGATCTGGAGGCCCACGCCGACAGACCCGACCCCGACTCGGCCGAGCACAAGGGCGGCAGGCTGCGCGGAGCCACGGCCCCGCTGTGGGTCGGCGACTCCGACGGCGTACAGGTCCGCGTCCTGCCGGAGGAACCCGACGGCTCCGGCGAGCAGACGGGCGGGGAGACGGGCACGGAGGCGGCCACGGAGACGGGACTGCCCGACGGGCTGCGCCTGGACCTGGTCGACCCCGGCGAGGCCCCCACCGACGACCTCACCCCCCAGGCCCGCGCCAGCGACGAGGCCAACGCCGAACTCGCCCCCGTCGGCTCCCACGAGATCCCCGCCCTGGAACAACCGACGTCCCCGGAGGACCCGTCGGCGGCGGACGCCGCACGGAGGCCGACGGTGGACACCGTCGCGGTCGACGAGCCGACCGCCGCCACCCTCGCCCCCATCGGACCGCGCCCGGCCATCGTCACCCGCAGGGGCTGGGGCGCCGACGAGAGCATCCGCGGGTCGTTCCTCTACACCAAGACGGTCAAGGTCGCCTTCGTCCACCACACGGCGGCGAGCAACAACTACTCCTGCTCCCAGGCGCCCGCCATCATCCGGGGCATCTACCGCTACCACGTCAAGAGCAACGGCTGGCGGGACGTCGGCTACAACTTCTTCGTCGACAAGTGCGGAAAGATCTACGAGGGACGCGCCGGCGGCGTGGCCAAGCCGGTGATGGGCGCCCACACCTACGGCTTCAACGCCGACAGCACCGGCATCGCCGTCCTCGGCTCGTACAACACCACCAACCCCTCCACCGCGGCGGTGAACGCCGTCTCCCGCCTGATCGCCTGGAAGCTCGGCCTGCACGGCGGCAACCCGAAGGGCACCGCGGTCCTGACCTCCGGCGGCGGCAAGTACGCCAAGGGCACCAAGGTCAGGTTCAACACCGTCTCCGGACACCGGGACGGCTACGGCACCGGCTGCCCGGGCGACCGGCTCTACGCCAAGCTCGGCACCATCCGGAACAACGCGGCCCGTCTCCAGGGCCGGTAACCCCCCGGGCGGCCCCGCGCTCCCCTGGCTCCCGACCGTGCCGGGCGCCGTGCCTACACTGGCCCGGCCGCCCGGCACGGTGCCGTCGGCGGCCGGGAACGGTCGGGAACGGCCGGGAGCGGAGACGAACCGGTGACAGAAGCGACCCCTTCCGCCGGAGACGGGGACACCCGGCCGTGACCGGTGCCGTGTCCGTCCGCCGCTGGGCCCCGCCGGAGCCCTGGGGGCCGCACGACCTGTTCCACAACCTCCGGGTGCTCCAGCGCGGCCCGTACGACCCCGCCCAGCGCGTGGTCGGCGGCGCGGTCTGGCGGGCCACCCGCACCCCGTGCGGACCGGCCGCCCTGTGCCTCGAACCCGACGCGGGCGCGGGCGAGGTGGTGGCCCGGGCGTGGGGGCCGGGAGCGGAGTGGGCGCTCGACGGCCTGCCGGCCCTCCTCGGCGCCGAGGACGACCCCGCGGCGTTCGTCCCCCGCCACCGGCTCGTCGCGGAGGCGCACCGCCGCCGGCCCGGGCTGCGGCTGGTCCGCACCGGGCTGGTGCTGGAGTCGCTGATCCCCTCGATCCTGGAGCAGAAGATCACCACCGAGGAGGCGCACCGCGCCTGGCGGCGGCTGCTGCGGCGCCACGGCGAGCCCGCGCCGGGCCCGGCCGGGACGCCCTCCGCGGCGATGCCCGAGCCGATGTACGTGATGCCCGAGCCGCGCACCTGGGCGCTGATCCCCTCCTGGGAGTGGCACCGGGCGGGCGTGGACCACAAGCGCTCCTCGACGATCCTGCGCGCGGTCGCCCGCGCCCGCCGCCTCCAGGAGGCGGCGCACATGGACCTGGCGGCGGCCACGGCCCGGCTGACGGCGATCCCCGGCATCGGGCCGTGGACGGCGGCCGAGACGCTCCAGCGCGTCATCGGGGCGGCGGACGCGGTGACGGTCGGGGACCTCCACCTGCCGAGGACCGTGGTCTACGCCCTCACGGGCGAGCGGGACGGCGACGACGAGCGGATGCTGGAACTGCTCGCCCCCTACGCGGGCCAGCGCCACCGCGCCACCCGGCTGATCCTGACCACGGGGCGCGTCCCGCCCCGCCGCGCGCCCCGCTTCCCGCGCGTCGACATCGCACGCCTGTGAGCACCCGGGGCGCGCGGACGGTCAGCGGACGACGGTGAAGTCGTCGGCCGTCCGGCAGGGACGGGGCCTGGGCGGGGCCGCCGCCCGACCGATGGCCACCGCGCCCATCGGGTCCCAGTCGTCCGGGAGGTCCAGCACCTCCCGCACCACGTCCCGGCAGAACATCGTCGAGGACACCCACGCCGACCCCAGCCCCTCGCCGGCCAGGGCGACCAGGAAGTTCTGCACCCCGGCCCCGGCCGCGACCACGAACATCTCGCGCTCGGCGGCCGACCGCCGCGCGTCCGGGTAGGCGTGCGCCCCGTCGGCCACCAGGCACGGCACCGCCAGATACGGCGCGTTGCGCAGCACGTCGCCGCGCCGGATCCGCTTGGCGATGCTCTCCTCGCTCTTCCCGTCCCGGCGCAGGTCGGCCACCCACGCGTCGCGCATGGCGTCCAGCAGCCGGGTGCGCGACTCCGCCGACTCCAGCAGGACGAAGCGCCAGGGGGTGGTGTGGTGCGGCGCCGGGGCGGTGACCGCCGCGGCCACCGCCCGCCGCACGGCCGCGCCGTCCACCGGCTCGTCGGTGAACTCCCGGACGGTGCGCCGCAGCGTCACCGCCTCCCGGACGGCCTCCGAGGTGCCGAGGCGGAACATGTCGTTCGCCGCGTCGCGGATCAGCGCGCGGGCCCCGGCCGCGTCCGCCCGGGCCGCCTCGTCGTCCTCGTCGCCCTCGTCGGACCGGAACACGTGCCGGCCCAGGCCCCGGACCACCGCGACCGGCAGCCCGTCGGCCTTGCCCTTCACCAGCTCGCCGGCCCCGGCCAGTTCGTCTCCCACCGCCGTGACCGTCACGCCCAGCGGGTTGCCGTACATGTCGGTGCCGCCGCGCAGGTCCTGGAGCACCCGGACCCCGGCGGCGCCGATCGCCACGTCGGTCTGGCCCTCGCGCCAGGGCCGCCCGAAGGTGTCGGTGACCACGACGCCGACCTCGACGCCCAGCGTCTCGCGCAGGCCGTCGCGGATGCGGCGCGCGGAGGCGTCCGGGTCCTCGGGCAGCAACAGCACCGTCCCGGCGGGGGTGTTGGAGGCGTCGACCCCGGCCGCGGCCATCACGAAGCCGTGCCGGCTCTCCACGATCCGCGCCGGACCGCGCCGGGCGACCACCCGTACGGTCTCGGCGTCGATGGCGGCCTCGCGGTCGGCGGCCTCCACCACCCGGCCCTCGGCCTTGCTGACGATCTTCGAGGTGACGACCACCACGTCCCCGTGCGCCAGCCCGGGCAGGCCGGGCGCGGTGGCCGCGTCGCCTATGAGCTTCACCAGGTCGTCGCCGGGCCGCACCTCGGGGATTCCGGGCAGCGCCCAGACCCGGTACGCCGGGGCCTGCGCCGCGCCGCTCACACCCGCACCTCCTCGGCCAGCGCCAGCGCCTCGCCGGCCATCCGGGCGGCGGCGTCGATGTCCGTCATCATCAGCGGCACGGCCCGGCAGCGGATGCCCGCCGCCTCGACCTCGGGCACGGCGTCCGCGTCCACGGTGTCCACCAGCCAGCCGTCCAGCAGGCCCGGCCCGTAGTGCCTGGCCACGGCCGAGGCGGTGGCCTCCACGCCGACGGCGGCCAGCACCTTGTCGGCCATCCCGCGCACCGGGGCGCCGCCGACGATGGGGGACAGGCCCACCACCGGCACGCCGGCGTCGGCGATCGCCTCGCGGATGCCGGGCACGGCGAGGATCGTGCCGATGCTGACCACCGGGTTGGACGGCGGGAAGAGGACGACGTCGGCCCCGGCGATGGCGTCCAGCACGCCCGGTGCCGGCTTGGCCTGCTCGGCGCCGACCGGGACGACCGCCTGCGCGGGGACGGAGGCCCGCAGCCGCACCCAGTACTCCTGGAAGTGCACGGCCTTGCGACCGCCGTCCTCGGTCTCGATCACCACATGGGTCTCGACCCGGTCGTCGGTCATCGGCAGCAGCCGCACCCCCGGCTTCCAGCGCGCGCACAGCGCCTCGGTGACGGCGCTGAGGGGATAACCGGCGTCGATCATCTGGGTGCGGACGATGTGGGTGGCGAAGTCGCGGTCGCCCAGGCCGAACCAGTCCGGCCCGACGCCGTACGCCGTCAGCTCCTCCTTCACCGTGAAGGTCTCGTCGGCGCGGCCCCAGCCCTGCTCCTCGTGGATGCCGCCCCCGAGGGTGTACATCACCGTGTCGAGGTCCGGGCAGACCTTGAGCCCGAAGAGGTGGATGTCGTCCCCGGTGTTGCCGACGACCGTGATCTCGGCGTCGGGCACGGCCGCCCTGAGCCCACGCAGAAAGCGGGCACCACCGATGCCCCCGGCCAGAACCACAATGCGCTGCATGAAGGACAGTCTCTCAGCCGAGGGCCGTCCCCCGAGGGGAAGGCCGGGGCTCGGAGGGACTCTCCGCCGGAGACCGTCCTCTTCGGGCGGGCCGTCAGCCGAGGAACGGAGTCCGAAGCGCGGACGCGTCCGGGTGCGCGGGGGTGCACGCGAGGGCGTGCGGCGGGTGCATCGGCATCTCGGTGAGGCCGGGGAAGTAGACGTGCAGGCTGACGGCCGGTTCGAGCGCGTCGTTGACGACCTCGTGCACGTAGCCGGGCGCGAAGACCCGCTGTGCGCCGGCACCGAGCGCGCGGGTCCCGCGCGTGCTCCGCTCGGTCAACTCGCCGTCGAGGACGGTGAGCACCCCGGAGGAGGGGCCGTGGTCGTGCGGTCCGCTGCCCTGGCCGGGCACCCAGCTCAGCAACCAGACCTCGTAGCCGGGGCCGGTGCGCAGCCGGTGGTACCAGCGGGTGGTGGCGTCGTACCGGACGAGCGGGGCCCAGGCGGCGCGGTCGGCGGCGATCGTACGGGCCAGGCCGGCGAAACCGGCGACGGTGGAGGGATGGGAGGGGACGGGCGGCAGGAGGTGCGGTACGGCGAGCGGGTCGCCGGCGATCTCGACGTCGCTGTTCACGGTCAGGAGTCCTCTGGAGCGAAGGCAGAGCGGGAGGCCCCCGGGGCGGCCGGGAGGCGGTGGAGCGAAGAACGGAGAAGAGGCGGAGAGGCGGAGAGGAGAAGAAGGGGGAGGCGGTGCCTCGACACCCCGACGAGCGCCTCAACGACAGCAACAGCGACAGCGACAGGAGACCCGGGCAGCGCGAAGGGCCCCGCGGCGGCGGGCCGGGTCGAACGCGCGAATCGCTGGCATGAGACCAAGCAGAACGGGTACCCCCTCCCGCTGTCAAACGGATGGCCCGTTTGGCGAGTGGGATTCACCACATCCGGTCCCGGGGGCCGCTGAAAGGTTTATGCGGGCCGGATTCGGACACGTGGCGCAACAGCCGCATGGCCGAGCGTCGTTGCGGATCCGTGATCCAACTGTGATCCACTTCTCTTCGGGGCGTGGAGGGCAACGCGGCCGGAGCCGGCGGCGTCCTTCCGGGTGAGAGGGGGGAGCGAGCGAGATGCCCGATCTGCGTGTCGTAGTTTGTGGTGATTTAAACACTTAATGTAGGGTCTTGGTTCCGCAGAGTGAATAACGGGCCCAATAGCAGATCCCGGCTTGACTCGGGTGGATGCACACACTTGTAATTTCACTCGTGTCGTTCGGCTGGGATCGATAACGACAGCATCACGGGGACGTAAAGACAGACGAGGGGCGCGCGCATGACCGAGCTGTTCGAACAACTGCTGGTCGAAGAGGCGGACGAGGAGCTCGGCTGGCAGGAGCGCGCGTTGTGCGCCCAGACCGACCCCGAGTCCTTCTTTCCCGAGAAGGGGGGCTCGACGAGGGAGGCCAAGAAGGTCTGCCTCGCGTGCGAGGTCCGTTCCGAGTGCCTGGAGTACGCCCTCGCCAACGACGAACGCTTCGGCATCTGGGGCGGCCTCTCCGAGCGCGAACGCCGCCGCCTGAAGAAGGCCGCCGTCTGACGGTCCGCCGGTTCCTCCGGCGTCGGGCCGGCCGCGCCGGCTCCCCGGTCGGCCGTCCGAGCGCTCGGCGCTCGACCTCCTGACGAACCGACACACAACGCCGCACGGTTCCCATAACGTTCCGGTCCGCCCCCCGCCCGCCCGCGGGGGGCGGACCGCTGTTCGGGGGCCGTCCCGCGGGACCCCGAACGGCGGGCCGCGTTCAGCCATTAGTGTGGGGGGCCGTCCACGACGCGACCGCCGCCCGTGCGGCGCCCGCGTCCGGCTCAGTCCACTGCCAGTTCCACGCAGCAGCCTTCCGGGGGGCGACCCCCGGACCCCGGCCGGAGGGCCCCTACCCCGATGTCCGTGCACAGCCACCCGGCGGCCCAGTACGAGGCGGCCACAGCAGCGTTCGGTTCTCCCCAGCCAGGGGCGTTCGGTTCCACCCAGCCACCGGAGTTCCCGCGGCACGTCGTCACCGCCGTGCTCGTCGCACACGACGGCGAGCGCTGGCTGCCCGACGCGCTGGCCGGGCTCCTGGGCCAGGAGCGGCCGGTGCAGAACGTCGTCGCCGCCGACACCGGCAGTGCCGACGACTCCGCCCGGCTGCTCGCCGAGGCCCTCGGCCCCGACCGCGTCCTGCACCTCGCCCGCCGCACCGGATTCGGCGCGGCCGTCGAGGAGGCGGTCCGCACCGCGCCCGTCCCGGGCCCCGACGACCTGCCGTACCTCAAGCGGCCCAGCGGCTGGGACCCGGTCACCCGGACCTGGCGCGACGACGCCTACGACATGCCCGAACTGCCCCACGGCGAGCCCGTCCAGTGGCTGTGGCTGCTGCACGACGACTGCGCGCCCGAACCGGACGCCCTCGCCGAGCTGCTGCGGGTCGCCGACTCCAGCCGCTCGGCCGCCGTCGTCGGGCCCAAGCTGCGCAGTTGGTACAACCGCCGCCAGTTGCTGGAGGTCGGCGTCTCCATCGCCCACAGCGGGCGCCGCTGGACCGGCCTGGACCGGCGCGAACAGGACCAGGGCCAGTACGACCAGGTACGGCAGGTGCTGTCCGTCTCCACCGCCGGCATGCTCATACGCCGCGACGTCTTCGAGGAGCTCGGCGGCTTCGACCGGCGTCTGCCGCTGATGCGCGACGACGTGGACCTGTGCTGGCGGGCCCAGGCCGCCGGCCACCGCGTGCTGGTCGCGCCGGACGCCGTCGTGCGGCACGCCGAGGCCGCCGCCCGCGAACGGCGGCCCATCGACTGCATGGGACGCTCGGTCGCCGGCCCTCACCGGGTGGACAAGGCGGGCGCGGTCTACACGCTGCTCGTCAACACCCCCGGCAAGCTGCTGCCCTGGGTCCTGCTGCGGCTGGTGCTGGGCACCCTGCTGCGGATGCTGGCCTATCTGGTCGGCAAGGTGCCCGGCCAGGCGCTCGACGAGTTCACCGGGCTCGTGGGCGTCCTGCTGCGCCCCGGCCTCGTCCTCGGCGCCCGGCGCAGACGCGGCAAACCCGTCGTGAGCCACTCCGACCTGCGCCCTCTCTTCCCACCGCCCGGCGCGACCGTACGGGCCACCGTCGAACAGGTCGCGAGCAACTTCGCCGGACGCTCCGACCCCGACCTCTCCTCCGGCGGACGGCACGGCGCCGTCGAGACCGGTCCCGGGGACGAGGACGCGGACTTCCTCGACGTCGAGCAGTTCGCCCGGCTGAAGCGGATCGCCCGCAAGCCGGCGCCCGTGCTCTTCGCCGTCCTCCTCCTCGCCTCCCTGGTGGCCTGCCGCAACCTGCTGGGCGGCGGCGCGCTGGCGGGCGGCGCCCTGCTGCCCGCGCCCGGTGACGTCGCCGACCTGTGGGCACGCCACCTGGAGTCCTGGCAGCCGGTCGGCGTCGGCGGCGCCGAGTCCGCGCCGCCGTACCTGGCGGTCCTCGCCACGCTCGCCACGGTGTTCCTCGGCAGCACCGGGTTCACCCTCACCCTGCTGCTGGTCTGCTCGGTGCCGCTGGCCGGGCTCACCGCGTACTTCGCCTCCCGGCCGCTGGTCTCCTCCCGGCTGCTGCGCGCCTGGGGCAGCGTCGCCTACGCCTTCCTCCCCGCCGTCACCGGAGCCCTGGCGGGCGGCCGGCTCGGCACCGCCGTCCTCGCCGTCACCCTGCCGCCGATGGCCCGCGCGGCGGTCGCCGCGGCAGGGCTCTCCGAGGAGGGCCGAGCGCACAAACCGGGGTGGCGGCCGGCGTGGGCGTGCGCGCTGCTGCTCACCCTCACCGCCGCCTTCACCCCCGTGGTCTGGCCGATCGCCGTCGTGCTCACGCTGGCCGTCGTGGCCCTGCGGGTGCGGCAGGGCGCCCACGCGGCGGCGTACGCCGTCCGCGGCGCCGTGCTGCTGGTGGTCCCGATGGTGCTGCTCGCGCCGTGGTCCCTGGAACTGCTCGCCAACCCCTCGGCCTTCCTGAGCGAGGCCGGGCTGCCGTACGGCGAGGGCACCGCCTCCGCCACCGGACTGCTCGCCCTCGACCCCGGCGGGCCGGGCACCGTGGGCGGGATGCTGTTCGTCGGCGTGGTGGCGGCCGCGCTCGCCGCGCTGCTGCGCACCGAGCGGCGGACGGCGATCGTCGCCGCCTGGTCCGCCGCCCTGGTCGGCCTGCTCTTCGCCGTCCTCGCCGGCGGCTCCGGCTGGGCCGGTCCCGCCACCCTCGTCTACGGGCTGGCGCTGCTGGCCGCCGCCGCGGTCGGCGCCGAGGGCGCGTACGCCCGGGTCGCCGCGCAGAGCTTCGGCTGGCGGCAGCCCGTCGCCGCGCTCATCGCCGTCGCGGCCGCCGCGGCACCGCTGGTGGCGGCCGTCGCCTGGATGACGGCCGGCGCGGACGGGCCGCTGGAGCGGCGCAGCCCGGTGCAGGTGCCGGCGTTCGTCGCGGAGGAGAGCAACACCCGCGACCAGCCGCGCACCCTCGTCCTCGACGGCGAGAGCGACGGTGCGGACGACGGTGCGAACACCGTCTCCGGCGGCGCCTCCCGGGTCTCCTACACCCTCGTCCGAGGCTCCGGCGCCCGCCTGGGCGACGGCGACGTGGCCCGCGCGCTCGGAGACGACCGACGGCTGGGCGAGGTGGTCGGCAACCTGGTCGCGGGCTCCGGCGCCGACCAGACCAGCCAACTCGGCGGCTACGCCGTCCGCTACGTCCTGGTGCGCGACGGCGCGCCCCGGGAGATCGCCCGAGTGCTGGACGCGACGCCGGGCCTGACCCGGCTGAGCCAGCAGGACGGCGGCGCGCTGTGGCGGGTGGACGCCCAGGTCGCCCGGATCACCGTCGTCCCCGGCGCGTCCGAGGACGGCGCGTCCGCCGGCGAGGCGGACGAGCCGGTGACCGTCGCGTCCGGGCCGGTCGAGGCCCACGCCGACGTCCCCGCCGGTCCCGCCGGCCGGGTGCTGCGGATCGCCGACGCGGCCGACCCGGGCTGGCAGGCCACGCTCGACGGACGCGCGCTGAAGCCGGTCACCGTGGACGGCTGGGCGCAGGGCTTCGAACTGCCCGCCGAGGGCGGCCGGTTGGACCTGACGTACGAGACCTCCGCCGCGCACACCGCATGGGTGTGGACGCAGGGCTTCCTGGCGCTGGTCGTGCTGGTGATGGCGCTGCCGGGGCGGCGCCGCGAGGTCGACGACGACCTGCCGGAGGCCGAGACCGTGCCCGCGCGGCCGGTCGAGGGCGAGGGCCGGCGGGCGCGCAGGCTGCGGGCGGCCCAGGAGGCCGCCGGCGGTCCGCCGCCGACCGCGCCGGAGTCGGAGCCGGAGGCCCTGCCCGAGCCGGCCCCCGAGCCCGAGTCCGAACCCCGGCCGCAGCCCCAGCCCCAGCCGCAGGCCCAGGACCCGTACGCGTCCCAGCAGGGCTACGGCGGCTGGCAGGAGCAGCAGTACGCCGGCCAGACCGACCCGTACGGCCAGGGCGGACAGCCCCAGGCCCGGCCCTCCTACGACGGCTACGGCCACCAGAGCGGCGGCTACGGCACGCAGGACGGCTACGGCCACGGTCAGGACGGCTACGGTCAAGGCGGCTACGACCAGGGCGGTTACGACCAGAGCGGCTACGGCGACGGCTACGGCACCCGGCAGGACGGCACCACGTACGGCAACAGGAGCGACCGCCCATGAACCGCACCGCCTACTCCCTGATCGGCGTGGCCACCGCGCTGGCCGCCGTCACCGGTCTCGCCTCGCTGACCGTCCCCTCCGACGACTCCGCCGCGCCCGCGTCCGCGGCCCGGCTCCCGGTGGAGCGCTCCACGCTGGTGTGCCCCCAGCCGACCTCCTCGGAGATCGGCGAGACGACGTACACCGCCTTCACCCCCGAGGGCGCCGCCGAGCGCGAGTCCGCGGGGAAGGGCACGGCCGGACTGCTGCCCGCCGCGAGCACCCTGGAGGGCGGCGGGCAACAGGGCGGCAAGGACGGCGCGAAGGCGGAGAAGCCCGAGCCGGTCGCGCCGCTGAAGGAGCCCGGCACACCGGTCGTCGTCGAGACCGACCGCACCGGCTCCCCCGCGCTCACCGGCTCGGCCGACGGCCGTCTCGCCCCCGGCTGGACGGTCCAGCAGACCACCCTCGTCACCGCGGGCACCGGCCGCGGGCTGCTGGGCCTGTCGTGCACGGTCCCCGACACCGAGTTCTGGTTCCCCGGCGCCAGCACCGCCGACGACCGCCACGACTACATCCACCTCACCAACCCCGACGACAGCCCGGCCGTGGTCGACCTGGAGCTGTACGGCAAGGACGGCTCGGTGCGGACCGACAGCGGCCAGGGCATCAACGTCCCCGCCCGCTCCACGGTCCCCGTGCTGCTCTCCACGCTGTCGCGGGAGCCGGTGACCAACGTGGTCCTGCACGTCGTGGCGCGCAGCGGCCGGATCGGCGCCCAGGTGCAGTCCCTGGACGACAAGCTCGGCGGCGACTGGCTGCCGGCCTCCGCCCGGTCCCGCGACGGCCTGGTGCTGCCCGGCATCCCGGCCGACGCCACCGGCGTCCGCCTGGTCGTCTTCGCGCCCGGTGAGGAGGACGCCGACCTGAAGGTGCAGTTGGCGACCCCCACCGGCACGATCACCCCGGCCGGCCAGGAGACCCTCCACGTCAGGAGCGGGACGACCGTCGCCGTGGACCTCGACGACCTCACCCGGGGCGAGGCGGGCTCGCTGCTGCTGAGCCCGGCCGAGAAGGACGGGGGAGCGCCGGTGGTGGCGGCCGCGCGAGTGCTGCGCGGCAAGGGCGACCGGCAGGAGATGGCGTTCGTCCCCGCCACCGCGCCGATCCAGGAGCGCGCGTCCGCCGCCGGCAGCGACGCCGCGGCGGCGAAGGGGAAGGACGCGGGGACGGTGCTGTCCCTGGCGGCGCCGGGCAAGGCCGCGAAGGTGCGGGTGACGGCCTCGGCGGGCAGCGCCGGCGGCGAGCCGGTGAGCCGGACGTACACCCTCAAGGCCGGCACCACGACGGCCGTGGACGACCTGCGGCCGGAGGGCGGCGAGGGGCGCTACGCGCTCACCGTCGAGAGGCTCTCGGGCGGGCCGGTGTACGCGGCGCGGACGCTGGGGGTGTCGGAGGACGGCATTCCGATGTTCACCGTGCAGACGCTCCCGGACGACCGGGGCACGGTGGCGGTGCCCGAGGCCGGCCAGGACCTGTCCGTCCTGCTCGACTGAGACGGAACCGAGACGGACCGGAACGGAAGGACCGGCCGGAAGGATCGGGAAGGACCGGGAAGAACCGACGGCCCGGGGCGCTCCGCCCCGGGCCGTCAGTCCTGTCCGTACCGTGGGTCGATCGACTCCGGGGCCAGCCCGAGGAGTTCGGCGACCTGCTCCACGACGACCTCGTGGACGAGCAGCGCCCGGTCGTCGCGCGTCTTGGACCGCAGTTCGATGGGGCGCCGGTAGACGATGACGCGGTCGGGGCGGCCGTCCCGCGCCGGCGCGTGGCGGCCGAGCGGCACGCTGTCCGGACCGTCGCCCCACAGACCGCCCCAGCCGTCGGCGTCCGGCTGGGCGGGCGGCACCTCCTGCACCACGAACTCGACCCCGGCCAACTGCGGCCACTTCCGCTCCAGCCGGTCCGCGGAGTCGCGCACCAGGTCGTCGAAGGCGTCGGCGCGGCTCATGGCGAGGGGGACCTGGGGCGGCGCGATGGGGCCGCGCATGCCACGCCCGTGGCGATCCCGGCGACGCGGTCGCGGGTCGGGTCGGCGAGGCGGTACGGGGTTGCTCATCATCTTGAGAGTAGCCCTCCGGAGGCGGCCGGGGACCGGTGACGACACGGCGCGATCCCGCACGCGGCGGCGCACGGGAGACAGGCGTCCACAGACGGTCGATTCCGAATTCCCACGGAGCGGTTTCGGTCATTCCTTCGATCGAAGATCGCTCGTCGATGACGGTATCCGAACGAAGAGATAACGGCTCCGCTGTCCGGCCCATACCGGGACTTTTCCGTCACGTGGCAGGTCAGCCGTGTCGCGGCCGGCGCGCACGGTCCCGGGGAACCGGCACGACACAACCGGGTGACCTCTCGGAGAGTCGTCGCGGCCCGCTCAAGAGTGCGGTACCGTCCAACGTTGTGAGCCCTGTACGTCGCTGTTCGCGCACCGCGTGCGGCCGCCCTGCCGTGGCGACGCTGACGTACGTCTACGCGGACTCGACCGCCGTCCTCGGCCCCCTCGCCACCTACGCCGAGCCCCACTGCTACGACCTCTGCTCGGAGCACTCGGAGCGGCTGACCGCCCCGCGCGGCTGGGAGGTCGTCCGCCTCGCCGTGGACACCGGCCCCGCGCGTCCCAGCGGTGACGACCTGGAGGCCCTGGCCAACGCCGTGCGCGAGGCCGCCCGCACCCCCCAGCGCAGGACCACCGCCCCCGCCGAACCGTCCGGCCCCGGCGGCACGCGCGACCGGGACCTGATGGAGGTGGCCAGACGCGGCCACCTGAGGGTGCTGCGCTCCCCCGAGAATTGATCCATCCCGGTTACATTTGGGCCGTCACCAGATACTCCAGAAGGGGTGGACTGTGCCTGATCTGTCGCAGATCGTGAAGGCGTACGACGTACGCGGCGTGGTGCCGGACCAGTGGGACGAGAGCCTCGCCGAACTGTTCGGCGCCGCGTTCGTGCAGGTCACGGGCGCCGAAGCGATCGTGGTCGGCCACGACATGCGTCCCTCCTCGCCGGGCCTGTCACGGGCCTTCGCGCGAGGGGCGGCCGCCCGAGGCGTCGACGTCACCGAGATCGGGCTCTGCTCGACCGACCAGCTCTACTTCGCCAGCGGCCGACTGGACCTGCCGGGCGCGATGTTCACCGCGAGCCACAACCCCGCCCGGTACAACGGCATCAAGATGTGCCGCGCGGGCGCCGCCCCGGTCGGCCAGGACACCGGACTGGCCGAGATCCGCGCCCTGGTGGAGGAGTGGGCCGACTCCGGAGCCCCCGAACCCGTGGAGAACCAGGGGACGATCACCCAGCGGGACGTCCTCGCCGACTACGCCGCCCACCTCCGCTCCCTGGTGGACCTCACCGCCATCCGCCCCCTGAAGGTCGTGGTGGACGCGGGCAACGGCATGGGCGGCCACACCGTCCCGACGGTCCTGAAGGGCCTGCCGATCGAGCTGGACGCGATGTACTTCGAGCTCGACGGCACCTTCCCCAACCACGAGGCCAACCCGCTGGACCCGGCCAACATCGTCGACCTCCAGGCCCGGGTGCGGGAGACCGGCGCCGACATCGGACTGGCCTTCGACGGCGACGCCGACCGCTGCTTCGTCGTCGACGAGCGGGGCGAGCCGGTCTCGCCGTCGGCCGTCACCGCCCTGGTCGCCGCCCGCGAGCTGGCCAAGGCGCCCGGCTCCACGGTGATCCACAACTGCATCACCTCCTGGTCGGTGCCCGAGGTCGTCAAGGAGTCGGGCGGCACCCCCGTGCGCACCCGGGTGGGCCACTCCTTCATCAAGGCGGAGATGGCGCGGACCGGCGCGATCTTCGGCGGCGAGCACTCGGCGCACTACTACTTCCGCGACTTCTGGAACGCCGACACCGGCATGCTCGCCGCCCTCCACGTCCTGGCCGCGCTCGGCGGGCAGGAGGGCACCCTGTCGGAGCTGGTCGCCCAGTACGACCGCTACGCCTCCTCCGGCGAGATCAACAGCACCGTCGACGACCAGGCCGCCCGCGCCGCCGCGGTCAAGGCCGCCTACGAAGGCCGCGCGGGGCTGGAACTGGACGAACTGGACGGCCTGACGGTCACCTCGCCCGGCGACTGGTGGTTCAACCTCCGCCCCTCCAACACCGAGCCGCTGCTGCGTCTGAACGTCGAGGCGCGCGACGCCGAGACCGTCGCCAAGGTCCGCGACGAGGTCCTGGCCATCGTCCGCGGCTGACCGCCCGCACCGCCCGGTCCGCCGGGAGCCGCACGCCACCCCCGGGTGTCCGCACCACGACACCCGCGGGTGGCGTGTCGCGCTCCGGCGGTACGCTGACCGCACAACCGCACTGCCTCGAAGGGACGCACCCATGCCGCTCGAAGCCGGTCTTCTGGAGATCCTCGCCTGCCCGGCGTGCCACGCCCCCCTCCGCGAGGAGGGCGACGAGCTGATCTGCGGCAGCGACGAGTGCGGACTCGCCTACCCCATCCGAGACGGCATCCCCGTCCTCCTCGTCGACGAGGCACGCCGCCCCGCCTGACCGCCCCGGCGACCGGAGAGGCCGCACATGCTGGACGAGACCCTGCTCGACGCCCCCGAGGCCCTGGCCGGCGCCGACACCCACGGCCTGCTGCGCGGAGCCGCCGCATCCGGTGCCCGTGTCCGCACGGCCCTCCGGCACGCCATCGAGGCGGGCCTGACCGACCTGCGCCCCGAGGGGCGCCCCCGCGCGATCCTCGTCGCGGGCACCGGCCCCGCCGTCTCCTGTGTCGCCGACCTCCTCGGGGCCTTCGGCAACGGCGCCGTCCCCGTCACGCTGCTCCGCCCCACCGGCCCCCTCGCCTCCCCCGGCGCCCTGCGCTGGACGCTGCCCGGCTGGGCCGGACCGCTGGACCTGCTGCTGCTCGCCACTCCCGACGGCACCGAGGCCGGCCTGACCGGACTCGTCGAGCAGGCGTACCGCCGCGGCTGCACCGTGGTCTCCGTCGGACCCGACGAGGCCCCGCTGACCGAGGCGACCGTCCAGGCCCGCGGCCTCGCCGTGCCCCTCGCCGCCGCACCGGGCCAACGGTACGAGGGGCCCGACCCCCGCGACGCGTACGAGCAGCCGCGTCAGGCCCCGCTCGCCGCCCCCGGCGTCCTGTGGGCGCTGCTCACCCCGCTCCTCGCCCTGGCCGACCGGCTGGGCCTGGCCGCCGCCGAACCCGCCGGCCTCCACGCGCTCGCCGACCGGCTCGACCGGGTCGCCGAGCGCTGCGGCCCCGCCGCCGCCACCTACAACAACCCGGCCAAGACCCTGGCCACCGAGTTCTCCGGCGCCCTCCCGCTGCTGTGGAGCGAGGGCGCCATCGCCGCCGCCGCGGCCCGCCACTGCGCCACCACCCTCACCGCGCTCGCCGGCCGCCCGGCCCTGGCCGCCGAACTGCCCGAGGCGATGACCTCGCACGGCGCGCTGCTGGACGGAACGCTCACCGGCGACGACACGGACGACTTCTTCCGCGACCGCGTGGAGGAGCCGGAGTCGCTGCACACCCGGATCGTGCTGCTGCGCGAGGGCGCCCCGACGGCCGACTCCGCCGCCGTCGCCGCCCGCGACCTGGCGTACGGGCACGGCACCCCCATCAGCGAACTGGAACCGACCGAGAACAGCAGCCCGCTGGAGACCGCGGCCGAACTGCTGGCCACCCTGGACTTCGCCGCCGTCTACCTCTCGCTCGCCGTCGGCGAGCGGCCCTGACGAGCCCGGACGGCGGACCCGGAACGAACCGGACGAGCACCCGACCAAGGACACCACCCGGCATGGACCTCCTCGCCAACACCGTGCGCCCCTACGCCTGGGGCTCCACCACCGCCATCCCCGAACTGCTCGGCACCGAGCCGACCGGTGAACCACAGGCCGAGCTGTGGATGGGGGCGCACCCCGGAGCACCGTCGCGGATCGACCGCGGAGCGGGCGAGACCCCCCTGTCGGAGGTGATCGAGGCCGATCCCGAGGGCGAACTGGGCGCGGAGACCGTACGCGCCTTCGGACCCCGCCTGCCGTTCCTGCTGAAGGTCCTCGCCGCGGCCTCGCCGCTCTCCCTCCAGGTGCACCCCGACCTCGTCCAGGCCAAGGAGGGGTTCGCCGACGAGGAGGAGCGCGGCATCCCGGTCGACGCCCCGCACCGCAACTACAAGGACGCCAACCACAAGCCCGAGCTCATCTGCGCCCTGACCCCCTTCACCGGGCTGTGCGGCTTCCGCCGTCCCGCCGAGACCGCCGAACTGCTGGACGCCCTGGACGTCGACCGGCTCAAGCCGTACGCGGACATCCTGCGCGCCCGGCCCGAGGACGAGGCGCTGAGCGAGGTCCTGACCGCCGTCCTGTCGGCCGAGCGGGAGGCGATGGCCGAGACCGTCGACGCCGCGGCCGAGGCCGCCCGGCGACTCGGCTCCGGAGACGGACCCCACGCCCCGGACCACGCCGTCTACGCGGGCATCGCGGACCACTACCCCGGCGACCCGGGCGTACTGGCGGCGATGCTGCTCAACGTCGTGCGCCTGGAGCCGGGGGAGGCCCTCTACCTGGGCGCCGGCGTCCCGCACGCCTACCTCGACGGCCTCGGCGTCGAGCTGATGGCCAACTCCGACAACGTGCTGCGCTGCGGCCTCACCCCCAAGCACGTGGACGTGCCCGAACTGCTGCGCGTCGTCCGCTTCGAGCCGGCCGAACCGGAGGTGCTGCGGCCGGAGGCGACGCCCGACGGCGAGGAGGTGTACGCGACGCCCGTCGACGAGTTCCGGCTCTCCCGCCACGTCCTGGCGCCGGGGTCCGCGCCGCGCGCCCTGGACGACCGCGTCCCCCAGATCCTGCTGTGCACGGACGGGGAGATCACCCTGCGACGGACGGACGGCGGGACGGACGCCGGAACGGACGGCGGGCCGGGAGGCGCCGAACTCGTCCTCGGAAAGGGCCGCTCGGCCTTCGTCCGGGCAGGAGAAGGTGTGGAGATCTCCGGCGGCGGTACGCTCTTCCGCGCGACCGTGGCGGTGTAGCCGCGGACGCGACACGAGCCCGCTGTCCCCACCGTCCTTCCAGGAGAGTCACCCTTTCATGAGTGCATCAGGCGGAACCAAGGCGA
Organism: Streptomyces macrosporus; assembly: GCF_039533145.1. NCBI lineage: Bacteria > Bacillati > Actinomycetota > Actinomycetes > Kitasatosporales > Streptomycetaceae > Streptomyces > Streptomyces macrosporus. The sequence continues at coordinate 5,946 of NZ_BAAASZ010000031.1, read as the reverse complement.
TCGTCGCCGCGCTGGGCGCCAACCTGTCCATTGCCGCGGCCAAGTTCGTGGCGTTCGCCTTCAGCGGCTCCTCGTCGATGCTCGCGGAGGGCGTCCACTCCGTGGCCGACTCGGGCAACCAGGCGCTGCTGCTGCTCGGCCGCAAGCGGTCGGAGCGGAAGGCGAGCGAGGAGCACCCCTTCGGGTACGGGCGCGAGCGCTACATCTACGCCTTCCTCGTCTCCATCGTCCTGTTCAGCGTCGGCGGTCTCTTCGCGGTCTACGAGGGCTACGAGAAGATCAAGCACCCGCACGAGCTGGACCACTGGTACTGGCCGGTGGGCGTCCTGGTCTTCGCGATCATCGCCGAGACGTTCTCCTTCCGCACGGCCATCAAGGAGTCCAACGAGATCCGCGGCACGCAGTCGTGGACGGCGTTCGTCCGACGGGCCAAGGCGCCCGAGCTGCCGGTCGTGCTGCTGGAGGACCTGGGCGCCCTGGTCGGTCTGATCCTGGCCCTGCTCGGCGTCGGACTGGCGCTGTTGACCGGCGACCCGATCTGGGACGGCATCGGCACCATCTGCATCGGCGTGCTGCTCATCCTCATCGCGATCGTCCTGGCCGTCGAGACCAAGTCCCTGCTGCTGGGCGAGGCGGCGGACCCGGCCTCGCTGGGCAGGATCCGCGAGGCGATCGTCGACGGCGAGCGGGTCACCCGCATCATCCACATGCGCACGCTCCACCTCGGCCCGGAGGAGCTGCTGGTCGCCGCCAAGATCGCGGTGGAGAGGCACGAGTCCGCGGCGGACGTCGCCCGCGCGATCGACGAGGCCGAGAGCCGCATCCGCGAGGCGGTCCCGATCGCCCGCGTGATCTACCTGGAGCCGGACATCTACCGGACGGAGACCGCCGGCGGCGACGGCACCGCGGGCGAGGCCGGCGAGGCCAAGGCGCTCTGACCACGGGACTCCACGGGATCCCACGGAACCCCGTGGGATCCCGTCGGACGCCGTGGAACCTCGCGTGACCTCGTGGAACGGAGAGGCCGGAGACCGACGGGACGGGCGGCGGTCACCGTGCGGGCCATGGCCGGAACCCTCCGCCCGGCCGCCCCGTTCCCGCCCTGCGCCGACCGGGTGACGCGCCGAGCGTGTAAATTCGATGGGGCACAGACGTCGCTGCTGATGGCGGTCGGGCGGTCCCCACGGACCGGCCGAGGGAGAGAGGGCCTCCGACGGACTGCGCTGCGGTCAGGGGACACGTGCGTCCGCATGGTACGCACGAGCCGGTGGCACACGACGGCACGGAGCCGTGTGCCCGCCCCGCGCCTGTCCGCTGCCGCAGACCAGCCAGCCGAACCACCTCGACCGACATCCGAGGAGCAGCTCGTCATGACGACGACCGACGCACCGACCGACACCGTCCGGGACTTCAAGGTCGCGGACCTCTCCCTGGCCGAGTTCGGCCGCAAGGAGATCACGCTCGCCGAGCACGAGATGCCCGGCCTGATGGCGATCCGCCGGGAGTACGCCGAGCAGCAGCCGCTGAAGGGCGCCCGGATCACCGGGTCGCTGCACATGACGGTGCAGACCGCCGTCCTCATCGAGACCCTGGTGGCGCTGGGCGCCCGGGTGCGCTGGGCGTCGTGCAACATCTTCTCCACCCAGGACCACGCCGCCGCGGCGATCGCCGTCGGCCCCGACGGCACTCCCGACAACCCCAAGGGCGTGCCCGTCTTCGCCTGGAAGGGCGAGACGCTGGAGGAGTACTGGTGGTGCACCGAGCAGGCGCTGACCTGGCCGGACGCCCCCAGCGGCGGGCCCAACATGATCCTGGACGACGGCGGTGACGCCACGCTCCTGGTCCACAAGGGCGTGGAGTACGAGAAGGCCGGCGCCGTCCCCGACGTGTCCACCGCCGAGAGCGAGGAGCACCGGGTCATCCTGGAGCTCCTGGGCCGCACGCTGCGCGAGAACCCGCGCAAGTGGACGGCCCTCGCCTCGGAGATCCGCGGCGTGACGGAGGAGACCACCACCGGCGTCCACCGCCTGTACGAGATGCAGCGCGAGGGCTCCCTGCTGTTCCCGGCGATCAACGTCAACGACTCGGTGACGAAGTCGAAGTTCGACAACAAGTACGGCTGCCGCCACTCGCTGATCGACGGCATCAACCGGGCCACCGACGTGCTGATCGGCGGCAAGACCGCCGTGGTCTGCGGCTACGGCGACGTCGGCAAGGGCTGCGCGGAGTCGCTGCGCGGCCAGGGCGCCCGGGTGATCGTCACCGAGATCGACCCGATCTGCGCCCTCCAGGCGGCGATGGACGGCTACCAGGTCGCCACCCTGGAGGACGTGGTGGAGACCGCCGACATCTTCATCACCGCGACCGGCAACAGGGACATCATCCTGGCCGAGCACATGCAGCGGATGAAGCACCAGGCGATCGTGGGCAACATCGGCCACTTCGACAACGAGATCGACATGGCCGGCCTGGCGAAGATCCCCGGCATCGTCAAGGACGAGGTCAAGCCGCAGGTCCACACCTGGACCTTCCCCGACGGAAAGTCGATCATCGTGCTCTCCGAGGGTCGGCTGCTGAACCTGGGCAACGCCACCGGACACCCCTCGTTCGTGATGTCCAACAGCTTCGCCAACCAGACCATCGCCCAGATCGAGCTGTTCACCAAGACCGACGCCTACCCGGTCGGGGTGTACGTGCTGCCCAAGCACCTGGACGAGAAGGTCGCCCGTCTCCACCTGGAGGCCCTCGGCGCCAAGCTCACCACCCTGCGCCCGGAGCAGGCCGACTACATCGGCGTCCCGGTGGAGGGCCCCTTCAAGCCGGACCACTACCGCTACTGACCGGGTACGCCCCGGACGGCAGCCCAGCGACAGGCGTCAGGCCCCCGCTCCCACGGCGGGGGCCTGACCCGTGAAGGACCACCGATGCCCCGCGGCCGCTACTCCCTCCACGACCCGTACGACCACACCCCCCTCGGCGAGGAACACTTCCAGTGCGCCCCCGGCCCCACCGGCTGGCGCTACGTCTCGCGGATCACCGACCCCGCCGGCGACCACGCGGGCTCCGTCGACCTCACCCTGGACGACCTCGGCCGCCCTCTCCGCCTCGAACTCCGCACCACCGACTGGCAGGTCCGCGGCGGCGTCCTCGACGGCGTGACGTGGGTCCGCACCGATCCGACCGGCGAGCACGCGCAGGAGGGCCACGCGCCCGCCCACGCCTTCACCGGAGCGTCCCCCGCCTTCCTCGTCGCCGTGGCCCGACTGCTGCGCCCCGCTCCCGGCGCGCCCGCCACCCGCGTCCGACTCGTCGCGTTCACACCCCCCGTCCTCGCCCCGCGCACCCTCGACCGGACCTGGGCACTGCGGAACAGCGAAGCACACCCCACCGACAGCGGCCCCCTGGTCGTGGACCACTACCGGGTGGGCGACCCGGAGACGGGCGAGGAGCACTCCGTCCACATCGCCGGGGACGTCGTCCTGGCGGCGCCCGGGATCGAACTCGAGGACCTGGAGTCCCCGCCCTCGGTGTTCACCTGACCCCTCAGGCGGGCGGCACGAAACCGGTGCGCCGCTCCTCCGCCTCCGGACCGTCCGACTCCGAGCCACCGGCCCGCGGCGGCCGCGGTACGGGCGGAGGCGTGAGGGGGGAAGCGGCGGGCGCGCTTCCCTGCGGCGACGGTGACGGTGACGGCGGGGGGAACGACGGCGGTGAGAACGGGGACGGCGGCGGAGCCGCGGGCGCGCCCTCCGGCCGCGTCCCGAAGGCCCGCTGCGCGTCACGCCCCTGCCGCTCGGCCACCACACCCGACAGGTACGCGGCCGGCGGCATGCCCTCCGGCATCGGCGTCCCCGTGAAGGACGCCACGTCGGTCGCCAGCCGCTGGGCCATCGACCAGCTCACCTGCGGGTCCAGCTGGTCCACCCGCAGCAGGTACTGCCGGACGGCCAGCCACAGCCCCTCCGGCACCCGCGACAGGTCCAGCTCCGTGAAGTGCGCGGCCACCCACGGCGGCGGAGGCGGCACCGGCGTCGGCCGCGGCACCGGGATCCGCTCCCGCACCACCAGCGTCCCGGCGAACACGTCGCCCAGCCGCCGCCCCCGCGCGGACACCAGCGAGGCGATACACGCCACGACGCCCACCGACATCTGGATCTCGACGAAGCCCAGCGCCCCGCGGACCAGCGCGTGCCGGAACCGGATCGGACCGCCGTCCTCCCGCACCACCCGCAGTCCGCACACCAGCTTCCCCAGCGAACGGCCGTGGCTGAGCGTCTCGACCGCGACCGGCCCGCCCATCAGCACCAGCACCAGCAGCGCCACGGCCACCGCCGCCGTGGCCGCCTCGTCCAGCGAGCCGGTGGCCGACAGCAGCGCCATCGACAGCGCGAGGTAGACGCTCCAGAGCACGACGAGATCGATGAAGACGGCCAGGGCCCGGCTCGGCAGCCGCGCGGGCCGTAGCCCGAGCACCACCGCGTCACCCGTCACGAGCTGACTCACCCGGTACGCCTCCTCGCCCTAGCCGCATCCCCGTACGTCGCGTACGCCGGGTACCGAACAGTCTGCCGCCAGGCGTCGGCCAACCGCCAAGCAGCCCGGGAACGGCCGGCGGCCATCTGCGAAGCTCTCCCCATGGACCTCGATGTCTTCGTCACCGCCCACCGGGCCGAGTGGGACCGCCTGGAGGAGCTCCTGCGCCGCCGGCGCCGTCTCACCGGAGCCGAGGCCGACGAGCTCGTCGCCCTCTACCAGCGCACGTCCACCCACCTGTCGCTCGTCCAGTCCAGCGCGCCCGACCCCGCGCTGACCGGCCGGCTGACCTCGCTCGTCGCCCGCGCCCGCAGCGCGGTCACCGGCGCCCGCCGCTCCACCTGGAAGGACATGGGGCGGTTCTTCACCGTCGGTTTCCCGGCCGCCGTCTACCGCGCCCGGCACTGGTGGATACCCACGGCCCTGCTGTCCACGCTGGTCGCCGCCGTCATCGGCTGGTGGATCGGCGTCCACCCCGAGGTCCAGGCCGCCATCGCGGCTCCGGAGGAACTGCGCGAGCTGACCCGCCCCGGCGGCCAGTACGAGACGTACTACTCCAGCCACCCGGCGGCCTCCTTCGCGGCCCAGGTGTGGACGAACAACGCCCAGGCCGCGGCGATCTGCCTGATCTTCGGCGCCTTCCTCGGAATACCGGTGCTGTGGGTGCTGTTCCAGAACATGCTGAACATCGGGATCGGCATCGGTCTGATGGCCTCGGCGGGCCGTCTCGACACCTTCCTCGGCCTGATCCTCCCGCACGGTCTGCTCGAACTGACCGCCGTCTTCGTCGCGGCCGGCACGGGTCTCCGCCTGGGCTGGACGGTCGTCGACCCGGGTCCGCGCAGCCGCCGGGCGGCTCTGGCGGAGGAAGGACGCGCGGCCATCGGCATGGCCCTCGGCCTCGCCGCGGTGCTCTTCGTCTCCGGTGTCGTCGAGGGCTTCGTGACCCCTTCCGGACTGCCCACCTGGGCGCGGATCGCGATCGGAGTCGTCGTCGAGCTGGCCTTCCTGGTCTACGTCTACGTGCTGGGAGCCCGGGCCGTACGGGCGGGTGAGCTGGGCGACGTCGAGGCCGCGGACCGTCCGGCGGAGATCCCCACGGCGGCCTGACCGGGGCCGGATGTGCATTCGGGCCCCCAGACCTGCTACGGTTCTGATCGTTCCGAGGCGCCCCTTGACGGGGAGGCCTCGGGGGCGTAGAGTTCAGAAGTTGCCCGGGGGTGGAAGCCCCGAGGGCAGGCAGATGAACATCATCTCGCCCCGGCCGCGAGTCCGAGGACTCCGGCGGAGCACTCCGAATTCCTCTTGGAGAACGCGAAGTCGATTTCAATCGGCCAAAGCGAGTCTGCTAGAGTCGGAGACACCGAAAGGGAAGCGCCCGGAGGGGCCCCGGAGAGGGGTCGCGAAGGAAGC
>NZ_BAAASZ010000030.1:0-121752 GCF_039533145.1 Streptomyces macrosporus | reverse complement strand
ACCAGTCGCTCCACGATCGTCACGCCCGCAGACTACCGACCACCCCAAATGAGATGGCCTGTAAGTGGTGATCGGCTCGTTGCCCGGGCATGGGGAGTAGTCGGTGAGGATGGATCGTTCCGGACGGCCTGTGGGAGCCGGCACGGCCGCCGCGGTCGCCGCCGGCGCGGCCACCACCGAGCACCGCACCTGGACGGGACGAGACGGGTGCGACGCACGCGAGGACCCGATCGCCGCCATGGCGACCAAGGGCATCGCGGTCCGCCCGACCACCGGCCCCGACCGGCGCGGCTTCGCCCAGCGCTTCGGTCCCGAGCGCGCCGAGGAGACGTTCGCCCGGCCGCGCTGGATGCACGAACAGGGAGCGGCTGATCACCGGGGCGGACGCGGGCAGCAGCCGAGCCGTCTGCGACGACCCCGTCTCCAGCCGGAAGTTCTTCCACCACCTCGGCCACTCCCCCACCGAGATCGTCGACCGAGATCGTCGACCCGGCCACGCACGAGACCGCCCAAGCCCTCGGCATCGCCCACGACACCGGCCTGCTCCGCCCCGGCCACCACGCCGACCTCCTGAGCGTGGCCGACACCCCCCTCGACGACCTCCAGGCCCTGCGCAGGATGCGCCTGGTCATGACAGACGGCGTGCCCGGGGTTGGCGCCGAGCCCCAGGGCCTCGGCCTCCGCGAGGACGGAGGCCATGGCGCGGGCGTCGCCCAGGTGCATCACATGGGCGATCCGGTGCTCGTGGGCGATGCGGGCGACGAGGTCCCGCAAGCCCGTCTCGTCGTCCGGGTCGGTCAGCGGCAGCCGCTCGGCGTGCCGGGCCACCTCGCCCCGGTAGGACCGGTCGCGCAGCGCGGGATCCCACCCCGACCAGACCCGCCATCCGGCGTCAGCGGCCGCGCGCACGAGCCGGTCGGCAGCACCATCAGGATGCGTTCCACGGACAGGGCATCCGTCATCAGCCGGCCCTCCTCCGTCGACTGCGGCGAGCCCGGCGGCGCCGCTTCCCGATCCGTTCCCTCGGGGTTCCTGCCCCGCCGGAACCCCGATGCTGCGACGATGTGGGCATGAGCGCACCGGAGGACGACCGCCTCGACGAGACCCGACGCCACCTGCTGCAGCTGGCCGCCCGATTCCCGGACGACGCCGACGTGGCGTACCGCACGGCCTGTGTCCACGACCGCCTGGGCCTGGAAGCCGAGGCGGTCCCGTTCTACGAGCGCTGCCTGGCCGGAACCGGCCTCTCGGACGAGGACCGCCGCGGCGCCCTGCTCGGCCTGGGCAGCACCTACCGGGTGCTCGGCCGGTACGCGCGTGCCGTCGAAACCCTCCGCCGCGGCGTGGCGGAGTATCCGGACGACGGCGGTCTCCGGACCTTCCTCGCCATGGCGCTGTACAACACGGGCGAACACCACGAGGCCACGCGGATCCTGCTGGAACTGCTGGCCACGACGAGCCAGGACCCGTCCGTGCAGCAGTATCGCCGCGCCATCGCCCTCTACGCCAAGGACCTCGACACCACGGTCTGACCCCGAAGTCGAAGGACCGAGCCGCTCGAACGCCGCGCCCCGTGCACGCCAAAGGGCCGGTCCGCATCAGCGAACCGGCCCTCGACGGCCACCGGTCCAGCGTGCCGCCGTCGGCGGTCGGGAGGTTCCAGGCCCGCAGCACACCCCTGCTCGCGCGGAGAGGACGAGCGGCCTCGCGCGAGTCCTCCGGATAGAGCCGCCCTCCCCGCACCCGCGGGGAGGGTCCGTGCGCCGACGGCCAGGCGCAGAAAGCGAGGAGGTCGGCCCCGCGTCCGCGGGGATGGCCCGGCTGCCGGCTGGTCGTGGCGCGGCGGGGGTGACCGCGGCCGTCCTGCGGGGACTGCCGGAGGGATGACGGCCGCCCGGGAGGAAGGACACCCTTGTGCGGATCTCCGGCCGGGCGGATACTCACCCCACTGATTGTCAGGTGCACATCAGTACAGGATTCCGGTGGGCCCTTCCACGCGCTTTCCGTGGGCGACCCCCACGGAGCGTGCCCCATCGGACCCTTCACCCCAAGGAGGAGACCTCAGTGAGGATCAGGCGCACCACCTCCCGCAGAAACGCGACCGGACGCGTCAGGTCGCTCGCCACCGCGATCGGCCTGGGGCTTGCGGTCGCGACCGTCCTGCCGGGCTCGGCCGCGGCGTCCCCGCAGAGTTACAGCGCCACCCAACTGACCCGGGTGAGCGACGCCGTGTCCGACACGGGCGTCGAGGGAATCGCCTGGCACGTGGACGAGAAGGCCGACCGCGTCGTCGTGACGGCGGACAGCACCGTCTCCCGCGCGGAGATCGCCCGCATCAAGAAGGCGGCCGGCCCCGACGCGGGCGCGATCAAGGTCGAGCGGGCATCCGGCGTCTTCACCCCACTGGCCTCCGCCGGCGACGCCATCTACGGCGGCGGCTACCGGTGCTCGCTGGGCTTCAACGTCGTCAGCGGCGGCACCTACTACTTCCTCACCGCCGGACACTGCGGCGACGTGGCCGGCGCCTGGTACACCGACTCCGGCCTGAGCACGCTCATCGGTCCGACCGTAGGCTCCAGCTTCCCCGGCAACGACTACGCCCTGGTCCGCTACGACAACACCTCGCTCAGCCACCCAGGAGGTTTCACCGCGGGCGAGGCCTACGTGGGCCAGGCCGTCAAGCGCACCGGCTCGACCACCGGCACGCACAGCGGTACCGTCACCGCGCTCGACGTCACCGTCCGCTACACCGGCAGCGGCACGGTCCGCGGCATGATCCAGACGAACGTCTGCGCCGAACCCGGCGACTCCGGCGGCCCCCTCTACTCCGGCAGCATCGGTCTCGGCATCACCTCCGGCGGCAGCGGCGACTGCCGCCGGGGCGGCACCACCTTCTACCAGCCCGTCACCGAGGCGCTCGATGCCTACCGGGTGAACATGTACTGATCCGCCGGTGCCCGGCCGCACGGACACCGATGTGCCGTGCGGCCGGGCACCGCTCCTTTTCGGGGCCCTGGCGATGCCGCTCGGGCAGCGGTCAGCAGGCCAGGCAGCGCTCCTCGGGGCGGACGGACAGGTCGTTGACGCCGGCGTAACGCCTGCGCGTCAGACCGTTGTCGTCGAACTCCCAGTTCTCATTGCTCCGCAGGGGAGGTTCGCTTCGAGGCAGCGATGTGGGTACGCCTCTGTTATGAGCCTTCCGGTTCGGGCGTTTCCTCGGTTGCCGCTTCGCCGCGGCCGATCGTCATGGACCACCGCACGGTCGAGGGCGCTTCGACGGAGACGGTGCCCGCGCGCTCCACCCCGGCGACTCCAACCTGGTTGTAGGCAGTGCTCACCTCGTCGTCGAGGCACTCCAACGGAAAGGAGACGTCAACGGGTCGCACGGTGACGTCGGTCGTCCCCCCACTCTGGCACCGCACCACGACGATCAGCGCGTCGCCCTTCCTCCCCTTGCCGAACTCGACACCGCGATTTTCCCGCGTGCCGCAGTGCCCGGGCGGCGCCGCGGAAGCCGTACAGGGCCTGCCAGGGGTCGCCGACCACGGTGACGTCCAAGCCTGCGTCGGCGGCAAGCCGAACCAGAGACAAGTCCAGTGCGTTGGCGTCGAAGATCTCATCGATGACGAGTACGCGAACGGTCTGGGTGAGGTGGAGGCGCAGGACGTCGCGCATGGCGCTGTCCCTCAGGGCCGTCTCCAAGAGGCGGCGGGCTTCCTGATGGGTACACCAGCCCTCGATCAGAGCTTGGTCGACGGCTGCCTTGGTGGGCCGGGACTCGCTGCGGGCCCGGCGCAGCTCGGTGACGACCTGGTCGCCGTCGAGGGTGGGAATGGGTTCCCATCCGATCCAGTCGGTGTCCACAGCAGGACCTGCCAGTGGTCGATCATGGTGAGCGAGCGGTGGCCGGCGGGCCAGTGCATATGCCCGGTGTGCAGCAGATGGGTGAGCCGGTCGCAGACGAGGGTGTCCAAGGTGACGATACGGTGCGGCCGGGCCAGGGCGGCCGGCCCCCGGTGGCTGAGCACACGTCCGCGGAGTTCGGCGGTCGCCGAGCGGGTGAGGCTGACCGCGATGACGGCGCGCTGATCATTGCCGCTGCGGAAACGCTGGATGCCGAAACGCTGGGCGGCCACGGTGGTCTTGCCGGAGCCGGGGGCCCCTTCGATGCGGAGGCGACGTTGCGGGGTTCCGGCCGCGATCAACTGCTCGCGGGTGAGATCGCCGTCAGTGCCTGTGCCGGTCACGGCCGGTTCCCTGGGGCCGGTTCGTCGGCCGCAGGGTCAGGGCCGGTGTGCTGGGGGGCGTCCGTGGGCCAGGTTTCGCCAACTCCGGGCGGCGGTGGGTGGGCTGGTCACCGCCGAAGAACTGAGGCGCCGGAAGCTGGGCGGCGGCCCAGTCGTACAGGCGCGGGCCCTTGGTACCGTCGCCGCAGGAGACCCGCTGCCAGGCGTCATCGGGGGCGTCGGCGATGAGGTGGTCGATGTGCCAGGGCCCGGCCGGCGACTTGACCTGTTGCGACTTCGGCACGGCGACCACGTAGCCGAGCCCGGCCTGCTCGACCACGTGGCGGAAGGACCAGTCCTGGCCGTGGAGGCCGTCCGCGTCACCCAGGCGACGGGCAGCGGCGAGGCCAGGGCCCGGGCGGTCAGCACCCGGGCCAGTTCGGTCTTGGTGGCGAAGGTGCGCGCGTGGGACACCTTCGCCGCGGCGCGGCGTTCCCGGTCGCAGGTCCAGGACTTCGGCAGGTACAGCTCCCGGTCCACCAGCGCCCGCCCCTTTTCGGAGACGTAGGCGGTGAACACGCCGGATCTGGAAGTTTCCTGTGCGGCCGGCGGTGCCGGAGTACTGCGCTGTCCCCCCGGCGGAGGTGGTGCCCTTCTTCAGGAACCCGTCTCGTCGACGACCAGTACGCCGTCGTCCGTGCCGAGCCGTTCGGCCACGTACGCCTGCACGTCGTCGCGGACCTCGTCGGCTTCCCAGCGGGCCCGGTTCGGCAGGTGCTGAAGCCCGGCCGGACTGTCGAGCCCGGCGTACTCGGCGAGCTGCCTGGGGGTCGCCCCCTCCGGGGACCGTTTTCCCGGCCGACCGGCCCCAGCAGCCCGTGCACATCGGCCCGCAACCGCCGTCGCAGCTCCACCCGGCCGAATCGGTGACCGATCCGCAGCAACAGTTCCTCCAGCTCCGCGGCCCATGCCGCGGTCAGTGTCTCCTCCTGCGCGTGACGGACGACGGTGCTGTTCGTCACCGGTCACGAGCTGCCGGAACCTGATGCCACGTCAGCCCACTACACTCGGAAAAACGCCTCTGACCAGCGGTGATGGTGAACTGCCACTGGAGTACTGACACCGCGGCTGGGCCGCGAGTTCCTCATCACGTACCGCGGCATGAGTCCGCTGGGGTTCGTCGAGTTCGAGATCGACCGGTACCTGGGGCGCCCCGGCCAGGCCATCGCCTACAAACCGGGGGAAAGGTGTGGCTGGAGGCACGGGAGGCGGCCCGCCGCCGGGACGGAGCCGCCTCCGACCTCACACAGTTCCACCAGCATGCCCTGAACCTGGGGCCCATGGGCTTGGACCTGCTGCGTTCGAACTGATGCGCCTGAAGTGAATCGTGTGCCCGCGCGGCGGTGACCTGCGCCGCTCCCGACAGCGCTCAGACTCATCGTCCGACCTTGCGCACGTGGGTGGTGTCGGCGTCCAGGGGGGTGCCGTCGGCGCCGACCGGCGCGATTTCCGGCACGGGGATGCCGTGCCGGTCGACCAGGACGGAGTGGGCCTCGCCGGGCGCGAAGGCGTGACGTTCCCCCCACTGCCGCAGGGCGAGGACGACCGGGAAGAGATCGCGACCGGCGTCGGTGAGCACGTACTCCCGGCGGCGACCCGATGGCGCGGTGCGCTGGGCGAGGAGCCCGCGAGCGGTGAGCTTGCGCAGACGGTCGGTGAGGATGTTGCGGGCGATGCCGGTGCGTCGCTGGAACTCGGTGAACGATCGGGCTCCGTCCATCGCGTCACGGATGACGAGAAGGCTCCACCTGTCGCCGACAAGGTCGAGCGTGCGGGCGACGGGACAGTCGGGGTCGGTCCAGTCCGGGTCCGGGGCCCGCACGGTGGTGCGCGGCATGACACCTCCCAATGAGTTGCTAACTGAAACCAGTCTGCCGTACCGTCGAATTAGTTGCAATTTGCTACTCACCAAGGCTGGAGTGCGATGAAATCTGCGATGAACGTGTGGCGGCGGTTGCTGCTCGCAGTCGTATGCGGCGTTGCGGTGGCGAGCGTCTACGCCGCGCAGCCGGTTTTGGAGCCGATGGGACGCGATCTCGGCTTCTCGGCGGAACTCACCGGCTGGATCGTCGCGACCGGCCAATTGGGCTACCTCGTGGGGCTGATGCTGCTGGTGCCACTCGGCGACGTGGCCGACCGGCGCCGGCTCATCGCCGTGCACCTCACGCTCACGGCGCTGGGCCTCCTCCTGACGGCGCTCGCGTCCACCACGTGGATCGCGATCGTGGGCCTCGCCGTGGCCGGTTTGTTCGCCGTCGTGGTGCAGACCACGGTGGCCTACGCCGCCTCGGCGTCGCCGCCGGCCGAACGCGGACGGAACATCGGTGTCGTGACCTCGGGCGTCGTGGTCGGCATCCTGGGCGCGCGGGTCGTCACCGGCGCGCTCGCCGAGATGTGGGGCTGGCGGAGCGTCTACGCCGTACTGGCGATGCTGTCACTCGGGCTCACAACGCTCGTCCTGGCCGTGCTGCCACCGGAGGAGCGCCCGACCCGGGCCTCGAGGTACAGGCAGGCCGTCGCCTCACTGGGAGGGCTGTTCAGGGATCGCACCCTTCTGACGCGCGGACTCATCGCCTTCTTCCTGTTCGCGTCGTTCGGGACCCTGTGGAGCGGACTGGCTCTGCCGCTGGCGGGCTCTCCGTGGCAGCTGAGCGAGAGTCAGATCGGGCTGTTCGGCATCGCCGGACTCGCCGGCACACTCGGCGCGGCGCGCGCGGGACGGTGGGCGGACGCCGGAAAGGCGGCGCCGGCCACCGGTCTCGCCCTCGCCCTCCTCGTCCTCTCGTGGGCAACGATCGCGCAGCTACCGTGGTCCCTGTGGCTCCTCGTGATCGGAGTGATCCTTCTCGACTTCGCGGTCCAAGTCGTGCACGTGAGCAACCAGCACCAGCTCACCGTCGTGCACGCGAACCGCACCAGCAGTGTCATCGGCGGTTACATGGTCTTCTACTCGCTCGGCTCCGCCCTCGGCGCCGCGGCGACCACTGCCGTCTTCACCGCCCACGGCTGGGGAGGTGCCAGCCTCCTCGGAGCCGGATCCGCGGCCTGTGCGCTGGCGGTCTGGGCGGCCGACCAGCGCACAGGCCGGGCCGGCGCCGACCTCCGGTCCGGCACGGCAGAACTCCGCCAGGTACAGACGCGGAGAGGCACCATGCCCGGGCAACTGCTGAAGTAGCCACCGCTCCGATCACCTCTTCCGGGTCGACCAGGCCTGCCTGATGGGACTCCGTTGGGTCTTCGGGATCGGCCTGTTCCCGGGCATGTGGGATGGATGGACGCACACGAAGTGAACCGGGTCCGGGCGAAGTCGGCGCTGTACGCGGCTGATGTGTTCGCCTCGGTGCCGGGCAAGGGCCAGCGGGCCAAGGGCGACCGCTGTCTGCGGGGCCTGATGCCGGACGGCCGCCGCACGTCCACCCAGACCATGACCGCGCGGCTGCCGAACGGCAACGAACAGAACCCGCGGCAGTCCGTGAACCAGTCCACCGGGGACCCGGTGCCGTGTCTGGCGTCTACTCGGCCGAGCTCAGGGCCGCTGCCGGAACGGGGCGAGCGTGGCGCGCACAAGATCGACGGCGCCCCAGTCGGGGTCGAACTGGGCGATCACGGCCAGGTGCTGGCGTAGCTGGAGAATCGGCATGCGTTCGCGCCAGTCGCGGTCGAGCCCGGTCAGCTCGGCGTACAGCCTGAAGAACACGTGCGCCTCGGGCGGCGGCGCCGTCGTCCACAGGTGGGCCAGGTCGACCTCGGCCCACGTGTACGACACGGCCGGGTCGATCAGCGCGGGCCGCCCGTCGGCGGTGGCCATGACGTTCAGCGCCCAAAGGTCGCCGTGCGTCAGGCACGCGGGCCTGACCGGCAGCAGCTCGGGCAGCCGGTGGCACAGCCGCTCCAGGGCCGCCCGGTCCGCGGCGTCGAGCGCCTCCTGGACGCGACGCTCGTCGAGCCAGCGCAGCAGACGGTGCTGGGCGAAGAACTCGAACCCGTCGTCGTCCCAAGTGTTGACCTGCCGACGACGACCCAGCCAGTTGTCCCGGTGCCACCCGAATCGGGGGTACCGCGTGGTGGTGTGCAGGTGGGCGAGCGCATGCGCGAACTGCTCCCAGAAGGCCTCGGTGCCCGGCCGGGCCTGTAGCACGGACAACACGAGCAAGTCGCTGTCCGCGAGGATGATCTCGGGCGTGGCGACGCCGCCCGCCTCGCGCAGCACGGTGAGCCCTTCGGCTTCCGCGGCGAAGGCGTCGTCCGACGGCGGCTCGCCGAACGCCTTGACGAACACCGACGTGCCGTCACCGCGGCGCGCGAGCCCCGCGGTCGCGGCGAGGCCTCCAGTGACCGGCTCGGCCGCGACGACATCGGTCAGACCGGCCGCATGCAGGCGTTCGCGTAAGAAGGGCATCGCGTCTGTCACGGGTGTGCTCCTGTCGTCGTAGTCGAGATCAACGATGGTGGATCCGGGCTCGGATGCTGAGGGCGGTGAGGTAGAGGCCGCAGGCGCAGTCCAGGGCTTCTTCGGAGGTGCCGACGAAGCCGCCGGTGGGCAGGATGGTGTCTTCGTACTTATCGGTGCCGGCGAGGTAGAGGGCGAAGCCCCAGGTGCAGGCGGAGCCGCCGTAGCGCGGACGCATGAGTTTGACGGACCCGCCGTCGGCAAGTTCGCCGTCGACATGGGGGAACTGATCGCGGTAGCGGACGTCCAGGCCGGCGAGGGTGGGCCAGGAGGTACGGGCTCGCGCGCTCGGCTTCCGGACGAGGGAGGCCTTGGTCGACTCCGGCACTGTGGGCATAGGGGTCATCCTGCCTGGTTGCCCGCGTCAGTGGTGCGGCACGCTCCAGCCGGTAAGATCCACTTCTGCTGATCGGCCTGCCTGCCTTGCCCGTTGCGGCTGCCCGCCCGATACCGCTGACTGCCTCGCAGAGGCACCGGCTGAAGAAGATGGCCTATGGCCACAAGACTCCCCGCCAGGGCCGGATGCGCGCGCACATCGTGCTCCACGCAGCACTGGGCCACTCCAAGGCACGCATCGCCGGCGGATGTGTTTCTCGCTGCGGATGCGGGCGCGTTCACGTCGTTGGGCGGCGAGGACGTCGGGGTGGCGGGCGTTGGCGTTGCGCCGGCGCAGGTAGGCGTGCGGGGCCCGGGTCCGGACGGTGTGGTTGGGGTGGTTCGAGTTGGCGAGGGTGAACTGCCGCAGGGGCCCGAAGTGCGCCTCGATCGGGTCGGCCCAGGACGCGTGGGTCGGGGTGAAGCAGAGCTCGGCCTTGTTGCGGTCCGCCCAGCGGCGGATCCGCCGGTTCAGGTACGCGGACAGGTGGTCGAGAACCATGTGGATCGGGACGCCGTCCGGGCGGGCCGCGCGGATCGACCGCAGGGCCTGTGCCACTTCCGAAACCCGGTCACCAAATCTCACCTGGTGGTTCACGCTGCGGCCTCGTACTCGTCGATCAGCCCACCGAGAACGGGTATCCGGCGGGTTCGCCCCGCCCGGACCGGGAACGGGATCACGTTCGGGCCGTCGGGGGCGCGCAGACTCAGTCCGGCGCCTCGGTGGCTGCGCCCGCCGTCGTAGCGAGCGGCGTAGAGGCCGGGTCCACTTCCTGACGGCCCTGCGGCGGTGCCACCGCGGCAGCGTGCCCGGGGTGACGATCCGGTGCAGCCGCAACGCTTTCGGCAGCATCCCGGACACCCCCGCGAACACAGCCCGGTCGGTCCGTTCGAGCCGCGGCCTCGGGTCGGCACGCCGCAAGACCGCGACCTCTTGGCGCAGTACCGGTGTCTCGGCGTTCTTCGATGCCGACGATCCGGCCGGCAGCACCAGCCAGAACAGCACCGCGACGGCGAACCGATGGATCAGCCGAACCGGCACGGTCCCCCGTCATCGCAGCTCCGGACCCGTGGCCGAGCTTCGGAAGTACTACAGGGTGGCGAGGTCCAGGTGTCGCCGGCGAAGGTTGCCTCACGGAGACCGGTGGCGCCCAGACGAGGCCGCCGGGCCTCGGGAGAGCGCAAGGCCTCGGGCAACCGGCGGCAGGTCGTCGCTGAAGAGGACGCCGCGGTGGCCGGTCCCGTCCGTCAGGCCGTGTTGACCAGGGCGAGGCCGGTGGGTGTCACGGTGTGGAGGACCGCTTTGTGGTGGCGTGTGGTGGCGATGAGGCCCGCTTGCCGGAGGACCGATGCGTGCTCACTGGCAGTGGACACCGAGACCCCCGCCGTTGTCGGCAACTCCGTTGTGGTGCAACCGGCCCGGTCCGCGACGGTGAGCAGGATGGCCGCCCGAGTCCGTCCCAGAAGCTGCGCCAGCGTCGCCGGAGGGACCGTTCGCGGCCGGACGATGTCGGGCAGCGTGGAATCGGACGACGCGGGATAGAAGAGCACGGGCTGCGGCTGGGCGTCCGGGATGATCACGGGGGCGTCCGTACCGAAGACGGAAGGCACCAGGAGCAGGCCCTGCCCCTCCAGGTACAGGTCGGCGTCGATGCCCGAGGCCATGGTCACCGAGAGCACGGGGGCTCCCAGCGGAACCGCCGCGGATGGAGCCGTGTCAGCACCCGCTCCATCCCGCCGTGCAGGAAGTGTCTGGCGCGCAGGGCGCTGTCGGCCTCCAACCGGGCCTCCACCTGGGGCCGGTACGGGGTCAGCAAGACGTCGTAGGTCGCGGCCAGGCTGTCCACGAGTTGCCGCAACACGGCGGGGTCCTCGCCGAGTGATCGGGTCCAGCGCGGCACGGGCTGCCGTGCGGCGATGTTCTCCATCTCGCTGCGCAGCCGACGGCGGGGGGTGGCGCGGACCTGCTTCAGCAGTTCCTCGGGCTCCCCTGCCGTGGCCGGGGCCAGAAAGTCGGGCACCCAGCCGTGGGACGGCGTCGGGTCGAACGCCATCCGTGCCGCGGCCGACAGACGCGCGGCGGTCTCGCGCCGCCACACCCGCAGGGCGGGGGCGGGTTCCTGTCGCGCCAGACCCGCATGGCGATGCTCAGTTCCTGTAGTGGACGGATGGAGTGTGCCACCCGGGATCTGCCCAGGTCCTCGAAGGTGAAGTGGATCCGAAAGGCCACGCCCGCTTCTCCCCGCCCTCCTGATCACCAGCACGAGCGGGCCCAGCCTTTCCGAGTCGGACTGTGTTTTCACCCCGGCGCTCCGCACAGCGACACACGCGGGTCGAGTGGGCACATCCTGGCTCTGGTGGGACATCCGGCGGCTTCGGGCCCGGGTTGCCCGCGGGCGCGGTGACAGCACCGGCAGCCCCTTTTCACGAGTCGGCCGCGGCCCCACCGCCCGGCCATCCACCGCCGTCCACGCCCGGGCCGCACCACCCACGAGTCGTCAGGTGTTCCTCCGACCCGGGCCGTGTCGACACCGAGCCGGTCCTCGCCCGGCTCTCAATCGCCGACCGCGTTGTCACCGCCGATCGGTCGTGTGGGCGGAACCGACGCGCGCGATGTTTTCCTGGCGATGCACACGCGGAACGCGCGGACGCCGACGGGCTACGTGGGGCACCCGTCAATCCCCCGGGGCTCCTGGAAGGTTCACGGACCAAGCCGCCCATTCCGTACGCCGTCTCCGTCGACGTCGGCCTCGAAGTCGAGGTTGTCGCCCGCGGTGCGCTCGGCACCCGTCCCCGGCCGTGCCGGCCCCCCCGTGGATGCCGTGGCGGACCCGGACGGTACCGAGCGAGGTGGACTTGGCCAAGGCGGTCTTCGGATCCTTGATGTCGAGGACTTCACCGGCGGTGATCCGGTCGTCCGCGGCGGCTGCCGGGGTGGCGGCCGTGGTGAGGCCTCCAAGGTCGGCGCGCGGATCGAGACGTTCCGCGACATCTGACCGACGAACACCGGACGTCCCGGCCGCCGCCTTCCACCAACCACCGGGCGACTGAAACCTGCGGCCGAACTCACCCGCCTACGCCGTCCAGGACCACCTGATCGCCTCCCGGCCGATCACTGCCGCCAACGACGGTACCGTCAGGGCGATTCGGGTCCTGCCACCCGGCACAACCCAGCCGCCTCCGGCCGGGCCAGGCGCGGTCCTTGCCCACCACCGTGGACGAGGCGACCGGATGTACCGGCCAGGACGCCCCGCCCGACCGCCGGACAGTACCAGCCGCCTACCAGGCCACCCAGCTCGGGTGTCGGATGGATCCGGCCGTCGCGATCGCACGAAATCGGCAAACCAGGGTCCTGCTGGAGCGGCGCGAGGCCGCGTTCGCCGTGGCCTGACGTGTGCTCCTTACACAGTCATCTTGCGGACCCAATGTCAGTGTGAATCACTACAGTTGCTCCCCCGGTCGCGCCCGTGTGACCGGGGGTCGTTCTCGAAGGAGCTCCCAAAGTGCGTATACGAAGACGCGCGGCAGGTGTCGCGCTGGTCCTGGCGGCCGCGTCGCTCAATCTGCTCGGTGCCCCCGGCCCGGCAGCGGCACAGTCCCAGGGCGGCATCGTCCTGCCCGTGCGGTCGCACTGGCAGACCATCGCAGACAGCCGCCATGTGTACATCAGTGCGCCCGGCGACGACGCGGTGCTGGCCATCGACCACGACGGGCAGGTCGTGAAGAAGGTGGAGGGCCTCGACGGGGCGCGGGGCATGGCCGAGTCGGCCGACGAGTCCACTCTGTACGTAGCACTCCCGGACGCTGACGCGATCTCCGTCATCGACACCGCGACCCTGACCGAGACGCAGCGCATCTCAACCGGGGCCGACACCGACCCGGAAAGCCTCGCCCTCGCCGGCGGCCGGCTGTTCTTCAGCTACCAGGCCACCGTCTTCGACGCCGGCATCGGGTCGGTTGCCATAGCCGAGGCGAACCCGACCGTCAGTCTGGACGACAACCCTGTCTGGTACGGCAAGCCGCGACTCGCCTCGTCGCCGGGCGCGCCCGACCGGCTCGTCGCCGCGGAGAGCCAGGGCGCGCTGGGCATGCGCGTGTACGACGTGGGCTCCGGCACGCTTCGGGAGACCGCCTACAGCGACGCCATCGCCGATGTCGAAGACGTGGCGGTGACGCCGGACGGCAGCAGCGTGATCACCGCGAACGGCTCCAACTACTACCACCAGCGGTGGCGCCTGTCGGACCTGACGGAGGAGGACCCGTACGACACCGGCCCCTACCCCAACTCCGTCGCTGTCAACTCCTACGGCACGGTCGCCGCAGGGGTCGTGGCGGGAGGCGAGTGGGACGTTTACGTCTACCGCCCGGGGGAGACCGCCGTGTACCGCACGGTCGCGTTGTCGTCGGGGTACGCGGATCTGCTCGCCCGGGGCGTGGCCTGGGCGCCCGACGGCAACAGGTTGTTCACCACCCGCTTCCCCTACTCGGGCGAGGTCGTTCTCGACATCGTCACCGACATCGCCAAGGCATCCAGCGTGATCACTCTGTCCGCCCCGCCGACGAACCCCATCGGCACGCCGGTCACCGTGACGGGGAAACTGACCTCGCTGGTCCCCTTTCCGAAGCACAGAGTGGTCACGGTGACGCGTAACGGCGTGGAACTGCCGGATGTGAAGGTCGGACGGGACGGCACCTTCAGCTTCGGCGACACCCCGCCCGACTGGAACACGTATGCCCAGTACACGGTCACCTACGGGGGCGACGCCCAGCACGTGCCCGGCACGGCGACCGTCATGGTCGAATTCGTCGGCTGACCAGGCCAGGCGGTTCACCGAGCCCGTCACAGCGGCGTGGGGCCGTCGAGGACACCGGCCCCACACCGCGCCGGCGCACCGGATGTCGTCGGGCCAACGGAACCGGATCCGCGCCCAGGCCGGAGACTCTCCGCTGGAACTCAACTCGCTGAACATGCTGCGCACCGTGCGGACCGAGGCCGGGCGGCAGTACCTGGATCGGGACATTGTGGCGACACTCCGGGCGGAGGAGCCGGAGCCCGGCCGCCGGTACGACACAGTGCACCGGTTGTCGGCCGGCGGCTCCTCTGCCTTCTCTTTCGGGTCACTCTCACGGGCGTGCGATGGGTTGCCCGCCGTGACCGGACTCGAACCTGTCCCCTGGCCGTCTGCCCCGATCAGGACCGAGCGGCTCGTGCTTCACGAGTCCGAGGCCCGGGACCGTGCGGCGTTCATCGAGTTGTTCGCCTCGCCGGAGGCGGGCGCCTACACCGATGGCCCTCGACCGCGCGATGCGCCTCGCGGCGAAGCTGGGGTTCACCGAGGTGGAGCGGTTCGAGGAGGCTGACTCTTCCGGCAGACCGTCTTGCGTTCCGCGGCCGAGGAGGGCAGGCCGCTGACCGCCGTCACATCGCCCGGAACGGAAAGCTCCCCGAGGCGCCACTCGGCATCGCCCTCGCCGACGACCTCGCACGCCTGTCGGTGTGAGGGAGTGAGGCCCACGCCCGCCGTCTGCCCGTGCGCGGCACGGGCAGACGGCGGGCGTGGGGAGACGGTGGTGGAGCAGCGACGGTGCCCGGCGGCCGCCCGCAAAGACGTGCGCCCCCGGGCGATCCGGCGGCGGAGGACCGGCGGCGGTGCCCGCCGTCGCCGAACCGCTCGGGGCGGCGACGGCGGCTACGGGGCGGACGCCGGGGTCCGCGAGGCGTTTCCGGTCCCGGCGCTCTCCTCGCCGCACAGCGCCTGCCGGGACAGCGCCGCCAGCGCGTCGTCGATGGGGTGGTGCCGCGGCTGCCCCGAGGAGTCCAGCGTGTTCCACCTCGCGAGGTTGACCGCGAAGGACATCTGGCGCTCGCCGTCGGCCCGGGTCAGGGACACCGTCCCGGCTCCCCAGGCCGAGCCGTCGTGGCCCCAGAAGGTGCCGCAGCCGGGGATGCCCACCTTGTGCAGGCCCAGGCCGTACTCGATCACCGTTCCGTCCAGGGCGCGGACCGGGACCGTGCGCCGCATCTGCGCCAGCGACGCCCGGCTGACGACCTTTCCGTCGAGCAGCCTGCCGTAGAAGCGGTTGAGGTCCGCCATGGTCGACACCAGACCGGCCCCGGTCATCACCCAGGACATGTCGTAGACGCTGTAGTCGCGCGGCGGGTCGATCAGGCCGTACAGCGCCTCGTACATCCGCGGGTGCGGTCCCTCGATGCGCGGCCCGTCCGGGAACCCGGTGTGCCGCAGTCCGGCGGGCTCGATGACGTTCCGGGTGATGTACTCCTCGGCCGTGGTGCCGGTCACCTCCTCCAGGAGCCGGCCCAGCAGCAGGTAGTTGGTGTTGGAGTACACCCCGGTGGGGCTTCCGGGCTCGCCGGCGGGGGGTGCCGCGAGCCCCATCTCGATCAGTTCGGTCGAGTGGAACCGTCTGAACCGGTTGTCGTCCAGGCTCTCGGGCGAGATGTCCGGCAGGGAAGGCCACTTTCCGAGCGACGGGAAGGCGTAGGGGAGGTATTCACTGATGCCGCTGGTGTGGTTGAGCAGCATCCGGACCGTGACCTTCCTGCCGCGCTCCCCCGGCACCAGGTGCGGCAGGTAGTCGCCGATCGGCGCGTCGAGCCGGATCCGGCCCCGTTCGACCTGCTGCATGACCGCGGCGGCGGTGAAGGTCTTGGTGATGCTGCCGACGCGCTGCCGCATACCGGGCCGGACGGGGCGGCCGGTTTCGACGTCGGCGACCCCGGAGGCGCCGCGCCACGTCCGGCCGCCGTCGCGCACCTCGGCGTAGACCCCGGGTATTCCCGCGCGGTGGACACCGTCCAGGGCGGACTGCAGCTCCGCCGATTGGAGACCGGCCGGCGAGCCCGTGCCGCCGGTCGGTACGGCCCGTGCCCCGCCGGGGGCGGAAGCCGCCGGCACCGTGCCCGCGCAGACGCTCAGCGCGGCCACGCCCGCGCACAACGCCACTCGAAGTCTCATGACAGCCGTCCTTTCCCGGTCGGTCGGGTACGTCGGTTGGATGCGTCGCTTGGGTGCGGTGCGGGCTCTTCCCGTGCCGGTCGGCATGCGCGGTTCACCCGGCCAGGGCGCGGCGCAGGGCGGCGCCCAGTTCGGCGATCTGCCGCTGGGAGACGTCGGCGGACAGGATCGCCTGCGACCCGTGGAAAGTGCCGGGCCACTGGTGCAGCTCGACCGACACGCCGGCCTGCAGCAGGCGCAACGCGTAGGCGATGTCCTCGTCGCGGTTCGGGCAGAACTCCGCGGTGGCGATGTAGGCCGGCGGCAGGCCGGACAGGTCGGCGGCCCGCGCCGGGGCGGCGTACGGGGTGGCCGGGGCGGAGCCCAGGTAGTGCCGCCACGCCGCGGCGGCCTTGTCGCGGTTCATCCAGGGTGTGTCGGTGAAGTTCCGCCGCGACCACGTCTCCTGCCGGTCGTCGAGACCGGGCTGGTTGAGCAGTTGGAAGCAGATGGCCGGTCCCTGCTCGTCGCGTGCCCGCAGCGCCACCGCGGCCGCGAGCCCGCCGCCGGCGCTGTGGCCCCCCACCGCGATCCGCTCCGGATCGACGCCGAGTTCGGCCGCGTGCCCGGCCGTCCAGGCCAGCACGGCGCAGGCGTCGTCCAGGGCGGCCGGGAACGGGTGCTCGGGAGCCAGGCGGTAGCCCACCGAGACCACCACCGCGCCGGAGGCGTCGGCGAGCCGGGCGGCCCAGGGGTGCTCGGTGTCCAGGTCCCCCATGACGAACCCGCCGCCGTGCAGCCACACGACGGCGCCCCGGGCCCGGTGCGGACGGTAGATGCGCACCGGCACGTCCGGGTCGGCGGACACCGTGCGGTCCTCGACCTCCATGGCCGAGGTGTCCGGTGGCGGCAGTCCGGCGGCCAGGGCGGCGAAGTTCTTGCGCTCGGTGGCCGGGTCGGTCAGGTCGGCCGGGGGGAACAGCGGGATGAATGCCTCGAGTTCGGGGTCCATGCCGGCCATCCTGGCGGCCACCGCCCCGCGGAATCATCCGCCGTCCGTCGCGCGTCCCGCCCCGGTCACGCACCGCCCGGCGCGCCCCCGCCCTTCTATCCTTCCGGTATGGAGGCACTGGCCGTACGGCTGTCGGGACTGGATCCGTACGTCGACGGCGCGCTCCGCGTCGTCGCGTTCTACGACACGCTGATGCGCCGGCGGGTGGATCTCCCGGCGCTCGCCCGGGCCTCGGCGGGCCTGGCCGAGTGTGTGGCCGGGATCCGGCTCCATGGCACGGGGCGGGCGATCCGCGTCCGGCCCGACGGCAGGGAGGCGTCCGCCCCGCCGTCCCCCGCGTCCACCAGTGCGCCGGTCACCCTCGACGAGGAGGGGATCGGCACGGTGTGGCTGGAGCGCCCCGGCCCGCCCCTCCCGCTGGACGACGTGTTGCTGGACCGGCTGGCCATCGCCGTCGCGGCGGCCGTCGAGCGGTACGGTCCGGCCCACACCACCATGGCCGACCCCGCTCTCGTCGAACTGGCCATCAGCTCCGACAGCGACGATGCGGCCAGGGCCCGGGCGCTGCGGCTCCTGGGCTTCGGCCTGGGCCGGCCGGTCCGCGTCGTCGCGACCCGGTCGCGGCTCCCGCTCGACCGGGTCGGCGCCCTGGTCTGCCCCGGCGGCCCGGTGAAGGCGGCACCGCTCGCCGACGTGGGCGTCATCCTGGCCGCCGCCGTGGACCCGGAGCGGTTTCCGGCGGGCGTCCGTGCGGGCATCGGCGCCGCCGGGAGCCCCGACCGGTCCTGGCGGCAGGCCCGCACCGCCCTCCGCTTCACCACCGCGCGCCGGCCGGTCGTCCACCACGACGGACTGGGGGCGCTGGCACTGCTCTCCGAGGTGCCCCGGGACGCCGTGCGGGACAACGCCGACGTGGCCGCCGTCGCCCGGCTCGCCGGCCACCCGGAGAACCTGGAGACGCTGGACGCCTACTGCGCCACCGGCTCCCTGCGCCGGGCCGCCGACCTCCTCCACCTGCACCACAGCAGCGTCTCCCGCCGCCTTGACCAGATCGCGAAGACCCTGGGTTTCGACCTCACCGAACCCGCCGGACTGGTCCGGGCCACCCTCGCCCTCGCCGCATGGCGGCTGCTCGACGGCTGAGGACGACACCGGGCCGCGGGCGCCGCGGGCGCCGGCGGCACCGACGTACCGCGTCCGCCCGCGGGCAGCGGCCTGTCATGCGACGAGTCCCCCTCCGGCCGACCCCTGGAAAGAGCCGTACAGCCCCCGGAGCACAGCTGCCGCTTTCCTCAACGCGCAGGACGACTCGCGTGAGGGCAGCCCGCGCAAGGCGTCGCCGAACGGCCGGCGGGTGCCGGAGGGTGGCGCCTTCGTTACCCCGGCCGTCACCGCCGGTGCGGGCCTCCGGCGATGCGGGTCAACGAGGTTCATGACCCCCTCGCGTGCTTCCGTGTACCAGTCGACCACTCGCGGCTCGGCGGCCTCCCGCTCTGGCCGGGGTACCTCCTGCCGCGCCCGTGTCACCGCGAACTCTCCACCGTCACGCACCAAAACGCGTAAGTGGGTGCTTTTGATCCTCCGGCCGGCGAGGAACCGGGTCATCCCGTGGGCGCGGCGAGGGCGCCCACGGGATGTGCTCACCTGGTGAACCGGGAGGCGAGGTGCCGTTGCGTGATCGGGGTGCCGTTCATGCCGTCAGACGCCACAGGGACGTGATCTCGGCGCTTCGCGCTGTGTGGAGCGGGTCGGCGACGTCCTTGGAGCGTGGGTGCCGGGGCTTGGTGTCGATCTTGTCCACAACGCGGAGGTGTGCTGCATGAATGGCGTCGAGCAGTTGCCGACGCGTCCGGAGGCCGAGGCGCTCTGCCAGGTCGGACAGGACGAGCCAGCCCTCGCCACCTGGCCGGAGGTGGGCGGACAGTCCGGTGAGGAAGCCGTGGAGCATGGTGCTGTCCGGGTCGTGGACGCCTTGCTCGACGGGGCTGGTCGGACGGGCGGGGAGCCAGGGCGGGTTACACACGATGAGATCGGCGCGGCCCTCGGGGAACAGGCCGGGACCCGACACCTCGATACGGTCGGTCGGTGCGAGCCGGTGGGCGTTCTCCCCGGCGCAGGCCAGGGCGCGTGGGCTGATGTCGGTGGCCGCGACGCGGTTGATTCCGCGGCGGGCCAGGACCGCGGCGAGGACGCCGGTCCCTGTGCCGAGATCGAACGCCGTACTGGTGTCGGGACTGTGCAGGGCCGCCGGTGGCAGCGGCGTATGGGCGACCAGGTCGACGTACTCGCCTCTGACCGGGGCGAACACGCCGTAGTGGGGGTGGATGCGAGTGCCGAGCGCCGGCACGTCGACCCCTTTCGAGCGCCACTGGTGAGCGCCGATCACTCCCAGCAGTTCCCGGAGAGAGACCGCCATGGGTCCCTTTGGGGGGCCGTAGGCCTCCAGACACGCCTGGCGGACGTCGGGGGCCCGGCGCAACGCCAACCTGTAGTCGTCGTCCAGCAGCACCAGAAGCTTTCCGAGTACACGGGCGCGGTGACTGCTGCTGCGTCGGTGCAGGTGGAAGGACTCACTCAGGGAAGTGCTGGGCCTGGGCGTTTTGCGGTCGATACGGCGGCTCATCGCCTGCAGCAGTTGCCGGGCGTTGTGGAAGTCGCCTTGCCAGAGCAGGGCCGTTCCTTCGCACGCCCGGCGGTAGGCGTCGCCGGCCTTCATCCGGTCGTCGGCGACGACGGTCCGCCGTGGAAGGGGGGCGGCGTTCTCGGAATGCCGGCGGGCGGACTGTTGGGTGTCGCCTGTGGTCCAGTGGATGGTGGACACCACGTACTCCTCGTGGTCGAACGTGCACGGGCACGAAGAGCACTTCGACGGGGAGCAGGCCGAACCCACGCCTGCCCATCGGACAGGCGTGGGAGTCGAGGCAGGTGGTCGTTACCGCTCTCGCGTCGAAGCGCGGGAGCGGACGTCCCAGACAACCATGCCGAGCATCAGGGTCAGCCCTTTCGAAGGAGTGGCAGCAGGTTCGCACAGGTGCTGCTCGGCTTCCAAACGCACCAGCCCGGCCAGGTCGGCGGGTGGGCTTCCTCGCCCAACTGCCGGTACGGGGTTTGCGCGGGCGAGACGCCTGGTCACCATGGCGATGAGTACCCGGTTCAGGTGGGCTTCGGAGTGCTGCGGGAGGCGTTCGTAGTCGCGTGCGTTGCGGCGGGCGCTCGTGCACCAGCCGATCGTCCGCTCGACTTTCCGACATCGGGGCAGGACGACGAAGCCCTTGGTGCCCTTGGTGCCCTTGGTGCCCTTGGTGCCCTTGGTGCCCTTGGTGCCCTTGGGTCGGGAGGCGATGCGCAGGGTGAGTCGGAGGCGGTCGCGGGCCCAGTCCACGAGATCGCCGGCGTGGCCGCGATCGGCCCGGACCTGGGTGGGGCCATGCCACAGTCGCGTCAGAAACCCGCCATGGGATGGTTTTGAACGCCTGACGGGATCAGCGTCGGGTGACGGGGTGCCGGTAAGAACGCTGTCGGCAGCCGCGAACGAGCAGTTTCCACGTCCAGCGACGTGCGGCGGGATCGCGCTTTTGAGAGCGTTTTGTTCGGGCATCCCTCCGGCCGGGATGGGCCTGGTGCGACTTCTCGCGAGCGGCCGACGCTCCGTTCCCACAGCGGCTACGCCGCCGACGTCCTCAAGGCTGTCCCGTAGGGGTGATCGGTGGCTGTACCGTGCCTTGCCGAGTGGAGGACAGGGGTGCGCGTGGACATCGTGTCGATCTTGGGGAAGCTTGCCGAGCAGGGGGTGACCGCGCTGGTCAAGGCGGACGGTGAGCGGAGGCTGGAGCGGTCCCGTCCGTGAACCTTCGTCGCCGGCGGTGAGCCGCTGGGCGGCCAGGTGGTGCGGGTCGATGTGGTGTCGGTGGAGGCTTGCCTTGTCCGGGCGAAGACGTGCTCGGTGCGAGCTCGGACCTGCCGATGGGAGGCGTTGTGCTGCTCCTTCCACTGCGATAGGCGATCCTGTCCGGCCCGGCGGCGATGCGGGATGAGGGCACCGGTGCCCCGGTAGCCGCCGTCGGCGAGCACGGTGGCACGGCCGCCGGCCTCCTCGGTACCGGACTCGGCGAAGGCCGTGCAGTCGTTGCGGTTGCCCGGCGGCGGACGGCCGACCGCCCGCTGGGCGGGCCCGGTTCAGCGGTCCGTGGTCGCGCGTGGCGCGGGCACATGGTGGGCGAAGACGGTTCGCGGCGTCGCGTAGCACACCAGATCGTCCTGGACGGCAAGCCTGCTGATGCGGAAGCGGGAGGTGCGCAGCTTCCACAGCTTCTCGCCCGTGGCCAGGTCCCACGCGCCCAGCGAGGAGTCATCCGCCGTCATGACAGTGCGGTCGTTGAGCCGGGTCGAGGGCGGGCAGTCCCGGGTCGGCAGAATCTTCAACCAGTTCTGCTTGCCCGTGCGGCGGTCGTGGCAAGCGAAGCCTCCGAAACGCGTGGTGTAGGCGATGTGGCCCGAGAAGATCACCGGAGCGGCCATCACGGACGCGGCGATGTCCTTACCGCGCTGCCGTACCGGAGCGTAGGCACTGGTGCGCCACAGCAGAGTTCCGGTGCGGCTCTCCAGGGCCACCAGAGCTCCGTCTCCGGTCCCCAGGTACACGCTGTCCTGCGCGACGGCCGCCGGGCCCACGTTGTTCGGGTGGAGGGTCACCTCCTGGCTCCACAGTGCCTCGCCGGTCGCCCGGTGCCAGGCCCGGCAGCCGGACGCGGTGGTCGTCACGACGAGGGTTCCGTCCACGGCCGCCGGGCCGATGAGGTACTCGGGAGAAGCCGTCCGCCACACCACGGAACCGGTACGGCCATCCAGGAGACAGACGTCCTTCAGTCGGACGACCACGACGCCCTCGTCCACCGCCGTCAGCGTGGGCGCCCGCTGCTCCGCCACCGGCTTGTCCCACAGCGGCGCGTCGGTAACGGCGTCGCGGTCGACACTCCACAGCACACGGCCGTCGTGGACGTCGACCGCGGTGACGGCTTTGGCCCCCGCCACGTACAGGACGTCCGCCGTGACCGCGATCTCGGTAAGCAAGGCGCGGGTGCCGACGACTTGCGTCTGCCACAGCTGTCTGCCCGACGCGGTGTCCAAGGCCGTGACGGTTTCGTCGTCACGGCCGACGAAGCATCGTCTCCCGTAGAGCACGGGGTAACTCATCACGGGTGCAGATGCTTTGACCTTCCAGGCAAGCGACTTCACCCTCGGACGCTACCCCGGCTTCACAGAGCCGTACCATGCGCCGCCCGGCTCTCGGCGCATGGGCAGCACGGGTAGTCGCCGGCGCGGCAACCGTGCGTGCGACGCACGGTACAAGGCTTACCGTGCAGATGTTCCGATGTTCCGCGGGAAGGTGGCTCCCGGACACGGCGAGCACAGGGTGATGTGGCCCAGTGGGGGTCTGCCTGCGCCGGCTGCCCCTGCGGGTCGGCACGGCAGGCGGGGCCCAGGGTGCGGTGTCGGGTGAGGAGGGCCAGGGCGGCGGCTTCGTTGGCGGACCCGCACCCTGGTGCTGATCTTCTCGGCGAAGATCTTGTCCCGGGGGATGTTCTTGGCGGCGAGCGCGTCGATCCGGTCGTCGCGTTCCCGGCCGAGGGTCGAGCAGCGCGCGTGGCCGATGCGGATGTCGGCGGTCGGAGTGTCCGGGTCGATGGGCGCCAGGGGCGGGGGCCGGGCCGCCACGGCTGCCCGGAGCCTCGGTCGGCCGGCGTGGCCGACCGCAGGAGCTCGGTGAGCCGGGGCACCTTGGTGAAGCGGCCGGTGTGGTGGGCGCCGGCGACCGCGCCGCCGCGCGAGTGGCAGGGTGACCCGGGCTCGGTGCCGCAACGTGGGCACGGGTGGCGCTCGATGGCGTCCACGTCGGGCACGAGTGCGGAGTGAGGGTCCGTCATGAGCCCGGGTTTTCGCACAACGCACCTCTCAGAAGGGGGTCTGCGCCTCTTTTGACGGAGAACGAGTCGCGCGAATCGATCCGGGGTTCGAAGGTCTCTCCCGGCCCGCAATCGATCTTGCTCGGGCAAAGGAACGTTCATGAGAGTGCCGGTCTCCTCCGATGCCGCCGGAAGGAGACCTTTCAGATGTCAATTCGACGGCCCTGGAGTTCTTGGGACGTGGCGGCCTACAGGCCTACGATGAGCGGCATGTCGCTCGATGCCTCCCCGTCTTCCGTATGGCCGGTCCTGCACTACGACGACACGAGGGCGGCGTTGCGTTTCCTGGTCGACGTGCTGGGATTCACGCAGGTGGTGGCGGCACCGGATGAGCATGGCGGGATCGGGCACGCCGAGCTGCGCCGGCCTGGTGGTGGTGCGCTGGTGTTCGGTTCGACCCGGCACACGGACAGCGTGCACGGGCGGATGCGGGCGGGAACCAGCGCGGTCTACGTGGTGAGCGACGACGTGGACGCGGTGCACCGGCGGGTGGTCGACGCCGGCGGCGAGGTTCTCGAACCGCCGCATGAGACCCGGTTCGGGTCGGGCGCGGCGGCGTACGTGTGCACGGTGCGGGATCCGGAGGGCAACGTGTGGACCTTCGGCACCTACCGCGGACCTTCGTCGGCGTAGGGCACCAGAGACCGGAGGACCCCGGCCGGTTGGGCCGGGGTCCTCCGGTGCTGTGGCGCTGGGGGTCAGTGGCTGCCGGCGAGTTCGCCGGTGAGCTTGCCGTGGAGGTCCGCGCTGGGGTCGTTCAGGCCGGTGATCTCCACCGTCTTGCCGCGCTGGGCGTACTTGGTCTCGATCGCGTCGAGTGCGGCGACGGAGGAGGCGTCCCAGATGTGGGCGGCGGACAGGTCGATGACGACCTTCGCCGGGTCGCCGGCGTAGTCGAACTGGCCGACGAGGTCGTTGGAGGAGGCGAAGAACAGCTCGCCGGTGACCCGGTAGACGACCGTGCTGCCGTCGGGGTCGGTGACGGCGGTGACGTGGGCGAGGTGGGCGACGCGCTTGGCGAAGATGACCATGGCGGTGATGGAGCCGACGACGACGCCGATGGCGAGGTTGTCGGTGGCGACCACCACGATCACGGTGATGGCCATGTCGGCGATCTCACCGGCGGGCATCCGCTTGAGGGTCTTCGGGGCGATGGAGTGCCAGTCGAAGGTCGCGAACGACACCATGATCATGACGGCGACCAGCGCGGCCATGGGGATGTCGGAGACGACCGGCCCGAAGGCGATGCACAGCACCATCAGGAACACGCCCGCGAGGAACGTGGACAGGCGGGTGCGGGCACCGGACACCTTCACATTGATCATCGTCTGGCCGATCATGGCGCAGCCGCCCATGCCGCCGAAGAAGCCGGTGACGATGTTGGCGACGCCCTGGCCGATGGACTCGCGGGTCTTGGAGGAGGGGGTGTCGGTGATGTCGTCGACGAGCTTGGCGGTCATCAGCGACTCCATCAGGCCGACCAGCGCCATCGCGAACGCGTACGGCGCGATCGTCGTCAGCGTGTCCAGGGTGAACGGCACGTCCGGCAGGCCCGGCACGGGCAGAGAGGACGGCAGGGCGCCCTTGTCGCCCACGGTCGGCACCGCGATGCCGGCCGCGACCGTGACGACGGTCAGGATGACGATCGAGACGAGTGGGGCCGGGATCACCTTGGTGACCTTCGGGAAGAGCACCATCAGCGCGAGGCCGCCGATGATCAGCGGGTAGACGGCCCAGGGCACGTCGTGCATCTCGGGCACCTGGGCCATGAAGATCAGGATGGCGAGGGCGTTGACGAAGCCGACCATCACCGAGCGCGGCACGAACCGCATCAGCTTCGCCACCCCGAGCGCGCCGAGTGCGACCTGGATGGCACCGGCGAGGATGACGGCGGCGATCAGGTAGTCCAGGCCGTACTCGTGGTTCAGGGGAGCGACGACGAGGGCGATGGCGCCGGTGGCGGCGGAGATCATCGCGCGACGGCCGCCGACGATCGAGATGACCACGGCCATGGTGAAGGAGGCGAACAGGCCGACCGCCGGGTCGACCCCGGCGATGATCGAGAACGAGATCGCCTCGGGGATCAGGGCCAAGGCGACGACCAGGCCGGCCAGGACCTCGGTGCGCCAGACCTTCGGGTTGCTCAGCCAGTCGGGCTTGAGGCCGCGCAGCCGCGCGGCGGGAGTCACAGCAGCAGAAGACAAGGAGATGCGTACCTGTCGTGCTCGGGCACACCCCATCGGCAGGCCGGGGTGTGCGGGAAGGACGCGCAGGGGCCGGGCGGCGCCCCGCGAACAGCCCGCGGGGCGGACCGGAAGTCGCAAGGGGACGGACGCGAGGCGAGGCGGCGCGCACGGGCGGCCGGGCGGCTCACGTCCGGAGGCGAAGGGTTACGGCGGGCAGGCGGCGGCGATCGGCGTCATGGGCTCGCGCACGCTCTCTCCTGCAAGAATCGGATCTTCGCCGGGGGCGCCATCGGCCCCGGAACGGCAGTGGCGGGGCGGCCGGGCCGCCCTCACCGTCAGCAACTCTACCTTAACGTTAGAGTAGAGATCGGTGAGGTCACACGGACGCGGCTCGCCACGATGGAAGGGCCGGGACAGCGGCGTGGACGACAAGCACATGCAGATCGGCGAGGTCGCCGCGCGGACAGGATTGTCTCCGCGCACCATCCGGCACTACGAGGAGACCGGCCTGGTCATCCCCTCCGCCCGGTCCCAGGGCGGCTTCCGCCTCTACACCGAGACCGACGTCGCCCGGCTCATGGCCGTCCGCCGGATGAAGCCGCTCGGTTTCACCCTGGACGAGATGCGCGGCCTGCTGGATGCCACCGACCGCCTCGACGCCGCAGAGCCGGTTGACGGAATCGAGCGTGAAGCGCTCCTGGAGCGGGTGCGGGCCTACGAGCAGACCACTGCCCGGAAGATCGAGGAGTTGCGCCTCCAGTTGGCCCGTGCCGAAGACTTCGCCGCCACCCTTCGTGCCCGGCTCGGGCGCGCCCCTGGTGAGGACACCTCCACGCGAGCCCCGGCGGCTCACGCCTGACCGACGGCCCGCGCCGCGTCACCCGGCCGGGCCTTCTGCGCTCAGCGGTGCGGTGGTGCGGAGCGGAGTTCCGCCGCCGCGGAGACACCCGATGCCGGGTGTGGCAGGCAGCCGTGGAGGAACGCTCGGACCTCGGCGGTGATGAGCGCCGTGCGGTCCGAGACCGACAGAGCAGCCGCGCCGTAGTGGCTGCGTTCGGACACCGCGCCGGAGGTCGACAGCAGGAAGTGGTCGGCCGTCAGGGAGGCATCGGCCACTTCCGGTACTCCGATGTCCGCCAAGCGACGCAGTTGGCGGGCAAGCTCGCGCTGGATCCGCTGCGGCCCCGCGATCTGGGAGGCACAGTTCACCGAGGAAGAGCTGCGCCCGGTGGTGCGGGAGGCGGAACGTGCCGGGGTACCGGTCGCGGCCCACGCACACGGCACCGCGGGAATCGCCGCCGCGGTCGCCGCCGGCGCGGCCACCACCGAGCACCGCACCTGGACGGGACGAGACGGGTGCGACGCACGCGAGGACCCGATCGCCGCCATGGCGGCCAAGGGCATCGCGGTCCGCCCGACCACCGGCCCCGACCGGCGCGGCTTCGCCCAGCGCTTCGGTCCCGAGCGCGCCGAGGAGACGTTCGCCCGGCCGCGCTGGATGCACGAACAGGGTGCGGCTGATCACCGGGACGGACGTGGGCAGCAGCCGAGCCGTCTGCGACGACTCCGTCTCCAGCCGGGAGTTCTTCCACCACCTCGGCCACTCCCCCACCGAGATCGTCGATCCGGCCACGCACGAGACCGCCCAAGCCCTCGGCATCGCCCACGACACCGGCCTGCTCCGCCCCGGCCACCACGCCGACCTCCTGAGCGTGGCCGACACCCCCCTCGACGACCTCCAGGCTCTGCGCAGGATGCGCCTGGTCATGACAGACGGCGTGCCCCCACCTCCCCAAGACCTCACGCTCCCGTTCGTGAATCTCCCCACCGCCTCAAGCCGGATAGGTGGAGGTCGTCGATCGGCTGGAGGGCCTGCGGGGGCAGGAGTGGGCGTCCACGGCGTCCGTGCGCCGAGTTGGCTTTCCTTCGGCTGGTGGCTGGTAGGGCGGACCATCCCCGCGGGCGCGGGGCCGACGGCGGCCCGGGCGGCGTGGACCGCTGCGAAGGCGAGGACGAGCCGCGTCGCCGGGGTGGTGGCCGCCGCGACGGAGCGATCGGCCCGCTCGGGGACGAGCGGTTGCGGCACGGCGTACTCGTATCGCCCGACCTGGATCCGGCCGGCGGGGTAGCGGAAGATCAGCCCGTTCCGCTTGGCCCGGGTGGACAGCGAGCGCGATGGCTTTATCGAGCAGTAGTGACGTCGCTTGTCGATGAGTTTGGGAGGCACCCCGAACCACGGTCGGGTGATGTTGATGAGTTTGGGAGGCACCAGGTCTCTTGCCAGGGCAGCATCGGGATGATCCTGGTGAAAGGTGCTGGTCATGCCGCAGACGTCGAAGGTCGAGCTGTACGCGGCGATCCGGCGTGACCATCGCGGCGGCCGGCAATCCCATATGCGTGGTGCTCCCGTCAGGCACTTCCGGTCCAGGCCGCGCTCGGCCGCCGTGTTGTGTCAATGGGCCTCAAGAGTCGAGCACGGCGGCGACGGCCTCGATCTCGACGAGCTGGTCCTTATAGCCGAGCACGGTGACGCCCATCAAGGTGCTGGGGACGTCGTGGTCAGCGAACGAGTCCCGGACTACCTCCCAGGCAGCCACCAAATCCTCCCGCCGGGCCGATGCGACGAGAACCCTGGTGCTGATGACGTCCTGAAGTGACGCGCCGGCGGCAGCGAGAGCAGCCCGCATGTTCTCGACGGCTTTCAATGCCTGACCCGCGTAGTCCCCGATCGCTGCCGTCGAGCCGTCGTCGTTGAGGGGACACGCCCCGGCGAGGAAGATCAGGCGGGAGTCGGCGGGCGCCGTGGCTGCGTAGGCGTACTCGGCGATGTCGGACAGGGAGGCGGAGCGGATCAGCGTGATGGCATGAGCCACGGTCGTCGGGTCCTTTCCCATCGGGAGTTGAGCGCGGACATCCTGTCAACGACCCGTTGGCACCCGCCTCCCCTTTTCTCGCCGCCCCTCGGCAACGCCGTCGTTTCTGGTCGACACTCGTGGACCCGGTGATCACCAACTGACTCCGGAACCCGTCGAGAAACGCTGTTCCTAGAGATCAACGAAGCCACGCAGGATGTGCGGCATGGCGCGTGCGGTGTCCGCGATCACCGCAGCGCGTCCTTCGCCGGCATCTCGCCGATCCCCGCCTCTTCCGGGCTCACCGACCGGCACCGGCTCAACCGCAGCGGAGACCGGCAGCTCAACCGGGCCATGCACGCCGTCACCTCGATCCGCACGCGGATCGCCCCCGCCACGAAGGCACACGTCTCCCGCGGAATCACCGAGGGGAAGATCGCTCGTGACGCGCAGCGGTACCTCAAGCCCGCCGTCTGCCGTCAGGTCTTCGAGATCCTCGAACGGACCGACCGAAACAAGACCGGAGGCCGTCCTATTCGCCCGCGGTCACCAGCCCCGATTCGTACGCGAAGACCACCGCCTGGGCACGGTCGCGCAGACCGAGCTTGGTGAGGACGCGGCTCACGTGCGTCTTCACCGTCTGCTCGGCCAGCACCAGCGTCTCCGCGATCTCCGCGTTGGACCGGCCGCGGGCCACCAGGGTGAGGACCTCGGTTTCACGTTCCGTCAGGCCCTTGAGCCGCAGCGCGGG
Source organism: Streptomyces macrosporus (assembly GCF_039533145.1). Lineage (NCBI taxonomy): Bacteria > Bacillati > Actinomycetota > Actinomycetes > Kitasatosporales > Streptomycetaceae > Streptomyces > Streptomyces macrosporus. The sequence goes on along the minus strand of NZ_BAAASZ010000030.1, from coordinate 92,921 downwards.
CTTGCCCCGGGCGGCGGGACGCTGCCGGGCGAAGTCCGCGATGAGGCGGCGCGTCACGGAGGGGGCGAGCAGCGCATCGCCCGAGGCCACGACGCGTACCGCCGCGATGAGGTCGGCCGGCGGCGCGTCCTTCAGCAGGAAGCCGCTCGCGCCCGCCCGCAGCGCCTCGTAGACGTAGTCGTCGACGTCGAACGTGGTGAGCATCAGGACGCGCGGCCGATGTGTCACGCCCGGCGGGGGCGCGAGGATGCGGCGCGCGGCCTCGAGGCCGTCCATCTCGGGCATGCGAACATCCATCAGCACCACGTCGGGATGCGTGCGCCGGCTCAGTTCGACGCCCTGCGCGCCGTCGGGGGCCTCGCCCACCACGTCGATGTCGCTCTGGGCGGCCAGCAGTGCGGCAAAGCCGGCCCGCACCATGGCCTGGTCGTCGACGATGATGACCCGGATCGTCATGCCGCTCCTTCGCTGTCGTTCTCTGTCACCGGCAATCGCGCCACCACCCGGAAGCCGCCGTCCGGCAGCGGCCCGGTGTCCAGCTCGCCGCCCACCAGCCGCACCCGCTCGCGCATGCCGACCAGGCCGTGCCCGGTGCGGCCCTCCTCGAGCGGCGCGGCGGGCGGCTCGGGCGGCGGCCCGTTGACGACGAGGACGGTGAGCCACGCGCCGTCCTCCGAAACGGACTCCGACACCGACACCTGCGTCGGAGCACCCGGCGCGTGCCGCACGACGTTCGCGAGGGCCTCCTGGACGATGCGGTACGCGGAGAGGCCCACCACCTCGGGCACGTCGGCGTCGCAGGGGGTGAACTCCACCGGCACGCCCGCCCTCACCGTCGCCTCCACCAGCTGCCCGATCCGCGTCAGGCCCGGCTGGGGCGCGAGCTCGCCGTGCGCCTCCTCGTTCCGCAGCACGCCGAGGAGCCGTCGCATCTCCCCGAGCGACTCGCGCGCGGTCGCCGCGATGGACGTGAACTCCTCCTGCACCTCCGGCGGCAGCCCGTCGAGGCGGTACGCCGCGGTGTCCGCCTGCACCGTGATGACGGACATGTGGTGCGCCACCACGTCGTGCAACTCGCGCGCGATGCGGGCGCGTTCCTCCAGCAGCGTCCGCCGGCCGCGCTCGGCCTCGCTGATCGTCTCCTGCTCGGCCAGCCTGCGCTGCGCCTCGTACCGCTCGCGGAGCGCCCCGCCGAGCACGAGTGTGGCGCCGCTGAGCACGATGAGCAGTGTGCTGTTGCCGCTCGTGCCGTGGGGCGCGACAAACTCCAGGCCGACGCCCGCGCCCGCCGTCGCCAGCCACACCAGCAGAAGCGTCCGGCGCGGCTCGCGCAGGCCGAGGGCCAGGCAGAGGCCGACGTACCCGACGACCTCCATGGCCGGGAACGGCCACAAGAGCCGCTCCTCGAAGTCGGCAGCGAGCAGGACGAGCGCCCCGGCCACGTCCGCGGCGAAGATCACGTACCAGGCCTGCAGCGGACGGACGACGGCGAGCAGCAGCGGCGCCGTCTGCCCGACGGCCAGCGCGCTCGCCATGCCGCCGTGCAGGCCGTAGTCGGCGCTGAGCACCTGGACGGTGGTGGGCAGCAGTGCGACGCACAGCACGAACGCCACGCCCCACGGCAGCAGCCGTACCCACCAACGCGACGCGCCGGCAAGCAGCGCACGCGGGCGCTCCTCCTCCGCTGAGATCATGGGCCCCAGCTTAGGTGCGGTGGGGCGGCGTCAGGACACGCGCAGTTGTCGGGCGGATCCGGCGCAACCGTAGTCACCGGTTCCGACGGCGGCGAGGTTCGCCGTGCTGCCCATGCCGGGCGTGAAGCAACTGCCGTGCCCGGACGCACGCTGGGCCGTGAGCCGGTGTGCGTCGAACGCCTTCGAGACGGGGTCGGCACCGTGACCGAGGCCGCTGAATCCCAGGTGGGGCACGGCCGTGATCCAGTCGCCCGAGGCCCGCATCGCCCACACGTGCGCCCCGGTGTGCAGCCCGGCGACGCTGCCCGCGTTCGAAGGAGGAGTTGATCGTGGACCACAGGAGGCGGAAGCGGGCCGAGTTCCGGCACGACGGACGGCGGCGGAATACGGCTGGGTGTCATGCCGGCCGCCGGGGGGACGCTTGCGCTTGCCGGCCGGTTCCGAAGCAGCGCCGGCTCGTCAAACGTCGACACGGAGCGGCTCCCCCACTTCGTGCATGTGCCGCAGGACCTGGCGGTAGGAGTCGATGAGGCCGGTCTCCGTGTAGGGGATACCGAGGTCGCGGCAGTGGGCCTTCACCAGGGGCTGGGCGAGCTTCAAATGGGGGCGGGGCATGCTGGGGAACAGGTGGTGCTCGATCTGGTAGTTGAGGCCGCCGAGGAACCAGTCGGTGAGGACGCCGCCCCTGATGTTGCGGGACGTGAGGACCTGGCGTCGCAGGTGGCCCCACTTCTCGCCGTCCGGGTCGGGCATGTCCATCCCCTTGTGATTGGGTGCGAAGGCCATGCCCAGGTGCAGCCCGAACAGGGCTTGGTGGAGTGCGGCGAAGACGAGTGCATGCGCGAGTGGCATGGTCGTCAGGAGCAGGGTGAGGTACCCGGCGATGTGGGCGATGAGGAGCGTGCCCTCCACCAGGCGCTCGCGGCCGGTCCGGCGGCGCAGGTCCTGGAAGCCGTAGAGCTTCAGGGCGAGGCCTTCGAGAAGGGTGAGGGGGAAGAAGAGCCATGCCTGGTGGCGGGTGAGCCAACCGCGGAAGCCCGTGCGGGTGGCGGCCTGCTTGCTGGTGAAGACGAGGACGTCGGCGGCGACGTCAGGGTCCTTGTCGATGTGGTTGGGGTTGGCGTGGTGGCGGTTGTGCTTGTCGTTCCACCACGCGTAGCTCATGCCGAGCAGCAGGTTGCCGTGGACGAGCCCGATACGGCGGTTCGTGGCCCGGTTGCCGCTGATCTGGGCGTGGCCCGCGTCGTGGCCGATGAACGCGGTGCGGGCACACAGAACGGCGAGAACGGGGGCGAGAACGAGTACCCACCATGAATCGCCGATGAGTGCCATGCCGGTGACGACGGCGGCCAGGCTGAGCGCGTTGGTCACCATGGTGCGTGCGTACCAGCCGGTGCGCCGATCGAGCAGCTCCTGTTCCTTGACGTCGCGCAGCAGGGGCGTGAATTCGCTGCCCGTATCCGGTGAGGATTGCCTCGCGGTGGCCTTCGCGGGGTGCGGCAGAGCGGTTCCGTCGGTCATGGTCATGGTTGCACTCCGGTGTTCGGTGGATGGTGTCGATGCGGCGCGTGGCTCGTCGGCCCGGCTCGGAGGAACGGGGATGTCCGCACGCGGCGCGGCGCAGGGTGTCGTGGTGCCCGGTTTCGTCCGGATCTCCGAGATGCTCCGTGCCGTCGGTGACGAAGGGGCGGGTGCGCCGGCCGCGGCCTGTGGACGGATCCGGGCCGGCGGCCCACCGGCGGGTCGTTGTGCGGAGGCGAGGTCCGTGCCGCGGTGGCCCCGGGCCGCAGTGATACGGCGGTGCGGACACCATCGCTCACGCCGCGAGCGCGAAGTAGACGAAGCCCGCCGCCAGCACGCCCGCCGCCGCGCGGCGGATCGTGCCGGCGCGGTCCCACGGGTCCTCCAAGGGCCGAGCGAGCTTCGCGATCGCCACGAGCAGCCCCGCGAAGAGCGGCATCCAGGCCAGCCGCGCCAGGATCCATCCGACCGTGTCCGGCGCGGTGGTCAGGCCGGGGATCTCGCCGAAGTACGAGGCGGGAACCGCGGCGGCGAGCATCGCCGTCTGGTGCCAGCACAGGATCGTCATCGCCGACAGGTTGACGATCACCACCGGGACCCACAGGGCAGGGCGCCGGAGCAGCCGGGCCAGCCGGTCGCGCAGCAGGATCGCCGCACCGGACTGGACGGCCGCCAGCGCGAGGACGAGCAGGGACGGCGGGTGGGAGTTGGTACGGGACTCGCCGGGCACGCCCACCATCGACGCCGGGTAGTGGAAGACGAGCAGCAGGGCGGCGAACAGGGCCGCGCCGCCCGCGAGCAGCAGCCACGCCTCGCGCCGGCCCAGCCGCTTGTCCGCCCAGGAGACGCCCAGCTGGTAGGCGAACATCCAGCCCGGAAGCAGGTTGAGCAGACTCAGCCAGGACGGCATGGCGTCCGCGTAAGGCCCGTAGCGGAGGAAGTCGACCACCGCGACGGAGCCGAGCAGCGGGGCCGCGGCCCAGAAGCCGAGACGCTGCGAGGCGCGGACACAGTACGGGGTGAGGGCCGTGATCACGGCGTAGACGCCGACGAACCACAGGGGCTGGACGACCAGGGTCGACGCGGTGTGCAGAGTGGCGGTCGGGACACCGAGACCGTAGTGCAGGGTCGGCAGGAGCAGCGCCCACACGGCGGTGACGCCGAGGACCGGACGGCCCAGGCGCCTGAGGCGGCCGGCGGTCCATTGGCGGGTCGAGCCCTTGCGGCGTTGAAAGGAGAGGTACGAGGAGTAGCCGCCGACCAGGAAGAAGATGCCCAGCATCTGGAGAATCCAGCTGGCCGGGGCCAGCGAGCCGAAGGTGGACAGCGAGCTGGCGTTGTGCAGGCCGCCACCGGTGTCGAGGGTGAAGCCGCCGAGCAGCCAGTGGCCGGTCGGGACGGCCAGGAGCGCCAACGCGCGCAGGCCGTCGATGGCGCGGTCGCGGTGGGCAGGGGTCCGGTCGTCGATCTTGGCGGTGAGCTTCGCGAGCTTCGTGGAGGTCTTCATCACAGGTCTCCGCCGGCGATCGCCGCGAACGCGGTCAAGGTGGAGGTGCCGGGGGTGAAGTACTCGTCGTGCGCCGGGACGTCGTCGGCGGGCAGAACGGTCGCGCCGAAGCCGGGCGAGGTGGGGTCCGCGCCATGACCCAAACTCAGGACCTCGACATGGGGGACGCGATCGATCCAGTCGTCCGGAGACTTCGCCGCCCAGATGTGGGCATCGGTGTCGAGTGCGGTGACGTCGTCGGCGCGCATGCCGGGCGACCCCATGACGACGATGTCGCTCGCGTCGGTGCCGGAAGCGGCGAGGCCGCAGACCACCGAGCCGTAGCTGTGACAGAAGAGGGAGGGGTCGGGGAGGCCCGCCGCGTCCAGGCCGTCGGTGAAACGGGTGAGGCGCTCGGCACCGAGCTCGGCGAGCCGGCCCGTCGCCAGGTCCAGGCCGATACCGGAGGGGGTGGTGTAGCCGGCCCAGGCGATGACGGCCGTGTCGTCGCCCGCCTCCTCCTGAAGGTCGGCGGCCTGCCGTGCCGTACGGTCGAACGTCGAGATGTCGATGTCCGAACCGGGGACGATCACCGCGACGTGGGTGGCGTTCTCCAGGTCGCCCACGACCTGCGCGATCAGGCCGCGGCCGCGCGGGTCGTATGCCAGGACCTGGTCGCCTGCGGAGGCGTTGGCCTCATAACGGAGGTTTACGGGGGCACCGTCGAGGTTGCCCACCACGGTGGGGTGGTCCTCGACGAGTCTCTGCTGCTGAGCGCCGGTCAGGCCGGCGAAGAAGGCCGCCACTTCGGACGGGTCGGCCGTGGTGGGGTCCGGTGGCTCCTTGCCCAGAGAGTCGTCCGCCAGCCAGGCGGCAGTGCCGGGGAGCGGACCGCTCAGCGGGCTCTCGGTGCTCGCCGAGACCCGGCCCGCCGTGCCGCCGACCAGCAGTGTGGTCAGTAGGGCAGTGATCAGAGTCTTCCTGAAGCGGCGCATCCGCCCCTCTCCCTCTGTCTCGTCCGTGGTGACGGCGAGAAGGTAGGAAGACGGTGGGGGGTGGGGCGTCACTCTGGGGAGCCAAGTCGGCAGTGATACCCGGGTAGGGGGTGGGTTGGGTGCCGGCCCCCGGGGTGGGCGGGGGTTTCCCGCAGGACCGGAGAGCGAGGGCACCGAGAGGATGGGAGCAGATGGCGCAGCGAGCACGGCGACCTTGCAGCTCGTGAAGCCTGGGTGCACCCGGTTTGCGGGGCCCGTGTCGGGCGAGGATGCGCGAGGTGGATGCTCGCCGCGGCGCTGGAGGCGGAAGTCGAGCAGTACACAGTCGAGTTGGCGGCCGAGCGGGACGAGGCCGGGCGGCGCCTGGTGGTCCGCGACGGCCGTCACCGCGAGCGGACCGCGGGCACGGCGGCCGGGCCGGTCGCGGTGCGGGCGCCGCGGGTGAACGACAAGCGCGTCGACGAAGCGACGGGTGACGGATGCGGTTCTCGTCGAAGATCTCCCCCGGCCTTCGGCCGGGAGGTGCCCCCAGCCACCGTGGTGCCGGAAGTCGCCGAAGATCAGCGAGGTGCTGCCCCTGCTCTGTCTGCACGGCTTGTCCAGTGGTGACTTCGTGCCCGCGCTCGAGCGAGAACACCTGCGGCGCAAAGTGGCCCAAGGCGGTCAAGAAGATCACCGACGACCTGGACGAGCTGCCGGCGTTCCACGGCTTCCCGGCCGAGCACCGGATCCACCTGCGGACCACCAATCCCATCGAGTCGACCCTCGGCACGGTGCGGCTGCGGGCCAAGGTCATCCGCGGGGCCGGCAGCCCGGCCGCCGCCCCGACGGTGGTGTAGTCGACCGGGACCGGACCGACTCGAAACACCACTTGATCACCGACGGGCACGGCACCCCGCTCGCGGTGATCCTCACCGGCGGGAACCGCAACGACGTCACCCGGCTACTGCCGCTGCTCGACGCAACCCCTCCGGTCCGCGGCCGGGGCGGCCGTCCGCGCCGCAAGCCGGACTCGCTGTTCGCCGGTCGCGGCTACGACCACGGCGTCCATCGCGACCAGGTCCGCGCCGGCGGCATCGTGTCGGCCATCGCCCGCCGACGCACACGGTACGGCACTGGCCTTGGCGCCTATCGATGGGTGATCGAGCGCGCCTTCGCCCGGCTCCGCGGCTTCCGACGTTGCGGATCCGTCGGGAGCGGCAAGCCGGCATCCATGGAGCGTTTCTCGGACTCGTCTGCCGCCTGATCACCCACCGACAACTCAGCTCATTGTGTTCGCCGTTGTAACAGGACGCCATCTAGACTCGCTTCACGGTGCCCGGCGGCTCGAAGGGAACACGTTTCCGTGCATACCTACGACAACCCTGTGATCAGCGGGTTCCACCCCGATCCGAGCGTGTGCCGGGTCGGTGACGACTACTACCTGGTGTGCTCCAGCTTCGAGTACTTCCCCGGGCTGCCGCTCTTCCACAGCAAGGACCTCGTGCACTGGGAGCAGATCGGCAACGTGCTCGACCGACCCGAGCAACTGCCGCTGCCTCTCCCCGGCGCCAAGGCGTCCGGCGGCCTCTACGCCCCCACGATCCGCCACCACGACGGCCGTTACTGGGTCATCAACACCAATATCGACGGCGGCGGCAACTTCGTCGTCTCGGCCGAGCGGCCCGAGGGGCCGTGGAGCGACCCGGTGTGGATCGACCTGTCCGGGATCGACCCCGATCTGGCCTGGGAGGAGGACGGCACCTGCTGGTGCGCCTTCTCCGGGCCTGAAGGCGGCATCAACATGGCCAGGATCGACCCGGTCAAGGGCAAGGTGCTGGAGGGGCCTTTCGCCACGTGGTCGGGCAGCGGCCTCAAGTACCCCGAGGCGCCGCACCTCTACCGCATCGGCGACTGGTGGTACCTGCTGATCGCGGAAGGCGGCACGGAACGCGGCCACAGCGTGTCCATCGCCCGCAGCCGCTCGCCGCGCGGTCCCTGGGAGGGCGCACCCGCCAATCCCCTGCTGTCCCACAGCGGTACCGCCCGCTCCATCCAGAACGTCGGCCACGCCGATCTGGTGGAGGCTCCCGACGGCAGCTGGTGGATGGTGCTGCTCGGTGTCCGCCCCCGCGGCTTCACGCCCGACGTGCACGTACTCGGCCGCGAGACGTTCCTGACCCCTGTGGAGTGGGACGACAACGGCTGGCCCGTCGTCGCGCCCGTTCCCGAGCGCCACGCGGCCCCGGGCGGTGCCTGGCACCCCGTTCCGGCCCTGCCCGCCCGCGACGACTTCGACGAGTCCGCTCTCGCGCCGCACTGGGTCTCGCCGTTCGCCCGCCCGGAGGGCTCCTGGTCGCTCACCGAGCGCCCTGGCCGGCTGGTCCTCAGAGCCACCGGCCCCACCCTCGACCGCCCCGGGTACACCTTCGTCGGCCGCCGCCAGCAGCACCACGACTGCCGCGTCACCGCTGCGATCGACCCGGGTACGGGACGCGGCGGCCTCTGCGTGCGCCTGGACGAGGCCCACCACTACGAACTGGAGGTCGGGAACGGGGAGGCCGGCGTCGTCGCCCGGATCGGTCCGCTGCGCCAGACCGTGACCAGCCGACCGGTCCCGGCCGGGCCGCTGATCCTCACCGTAGCGATCCGGACGTCCGACCTTGTGCCCGCGTCACCCGAACTCACCGATGGCGGGACCACGGGCCCTGACACCATCGCCTTCTGGCTCGGCGATCCCGACACCCCGGGCGCCCAGCCGCTCGCCGAACTGGACGGGCGCTACCTGTCCACCGAGGTCGCCTGCGGCTTCACCGGCCGTGTGATCGGCATGTACGCCACCGAGGGCGCGGTCGCCTTCGACTGGTTCGAGTACGCCCCGACCTCGACGCCCTCCGCGTAACGCTCGGCGTGCGGCCGCGTGCGGCACCCGCACCACTGTCCTGGTCAAGGCCGTCCTCGTCCCGGGACCGAACGCAGCAGCCCGAGACGGGAAAAGGCTCCCTTCGCCTCGGTCGCCCTCACCGCCTCGAAACCCTCGTCCGCAACCGGCTCAACCGGCCGCGGTACCGACCCGGCGTCCTGGACGGCTTCCTCGTCGGTAACCTGTCCCCATGCCTCCTCGACCCGTCGGATCGCGCCCCACACTGTCCTTGGTGGCCAAAACTGCCGGTACGAGCGTGCCCACCGTATCCAAGGTGCTGCGAGGCGGAACCGACGTCTCGGCCGAGACGCGCGCGAAGGTCATGGAAGCCGTGCGAGCCGTCGGCTACACCCGCCGGGCCGGGTCCAAGAGCGAAAGCGTGCGGGACGAGGGCGGCTTGTCCAACACGCTCGATCTCGTGGTCACCCACTTCGAAGGGTCGTGGGCGAATCTGCTGATAGCCGGGGTCGGGCGAGAGGCGGCAGCAGCGGGACTCGATGTCGTACTGACGCTCGCCGAGCCGCACAGCGACTGGGTATCGCGGGTCTTGAGAAGGCGCACCGTCGGCACGATCGGGACGCTGATCGATCCCACCTCGCCGCAGTTCAGCGCGCTCTCTGCCGCAGGCGTCCCCGTGGTGCTGATCGACCCGATGAGCACACCGCCATCAGGGGTGGCGAGCATCGGCGTGGCGAACTGGGACGGCGGCCGCATGGCCGCCGAGCACCTCCTGTCCCTCGGCCACGTGCGGATGGGGGTTGTCGCCGGCCATGCCCGCCATCTCTTCAGCCGAGCGCGCGTCGACGGTTTCCGCGCGGCAGCCGACACAGCGACCGCCGACAGTGCCACGGTATCCGTGGCCTATGGCGGATGGAATCGCGCCAAGGCGGCGACCGCCACCCACACCCTGCTCGACAGCGACCCGGGGATCACGGGAATCTTCGCCTGCTCGGACTCCATGGCACTCGGCATCTACGACGCACTGGACGCTCGAGGCTTGCGGATCCCCGAGGACGTCAGTGTCATCGGCTTCGACGACCTGCCCGAGGCGCAGTACATCACCCCCGGGCTGACGACCGTCAGACAGCCCAGCACCGAGTTGGGTGCCGCAGCGGTCAAGCTCCTGATCGAGCTCTCCCGGGGCGAAGACGGCGGCACCCGGTCCCCCGCCCGCATGGAGCTGGCCACCGAACTGGTCGTCCGTGCCTCCACCGGGCCCGCCCCGGCAGCCGAAGCGCCACGCCGATGACGCGGGCAGGCGTGTCCCGGTCGATCTCATCGCGGCGCTGTCATCACAACCTGCAGGACGAGGCGGCTCGGATGGGCAGCGCCATAACGGATCGTGTATTCCGCCGCGGTGGGCTCCGTGATCACCCCGGCCGGCTCGAAGACGTTGCATCCGACATCCCAGCGGGGTGACGAACTCGGTGCGATATCGACTCGCACCCGGTGGCCCGGCAGGAACGTGTGTGCTGTCGACCAGAGGTCCACGACGAACTCCTGCTCCTGGTCCGGTTCGACCGGTCGCCTGTCGCCGTGCCCCGTGATCGGGTCGACGAACCGCGCCGACCCTCGCTGCACGCCATCGGCGATGACGAGGCTGCGGCCGTCCGGGTGCTCGTCGCACAGCCGCACGACCACATCCGCGTCCGTTCCCGTGGTCGCGAGGTGGACGACGGCACGAACCGTGCCCATCACCGTGAGTTCCTCGGCAAGCGGCACGGTGCGCCACGACACCACGTCCTGCCGCGACTCGATCGCCGCCTGGTCGGCAGGACCCGCCTCGAACGGCGCAAAGAGGAGTACCGCACCGCCGCACGTCGGCACCGGGGCTGCCGGATCGCTGGTCAGCCGCCGTTCACCGCTCCCAGCCGGCTCGGCCGCAAGTGATTCCCCGGTGCTCAGGTACAGCTCGAGCATCCGCGTGTCGCGCGGGGGGAACTCGTCCAGCTCGATCCACCGGTTCGAGCCCATCAGGAACACGCGCACCGGCGGCATGTCCGCCGCGCCTGCGCGGAGGGCGGCGTCGAACCACCGCACGTGCTGCTCGGTGAGGTCCCCCCTGCCGCCGAGATCGTCGGCGGACGCGCCCGACCCGAAATCCACACCTGCCATCCGGCCCGACATGTTGTCGTGCGACCAGGGGCCGACCAGAAGGTAAGGCACCGGCCCACCGGTGTCTTTCGCGCGGTGCAGCAGACGCCGGTGGATCTCCAGGGTCGACCCGAGAAAGACGTCGAACCACCCGCCGATCAGGAAGACCGGGATGTCGATCGCATCGATCCGGTCAACGATCTTCCCAGCGCGGTGATGCGCCGACTCAAGAGGCTCCCGCAACCGGTCCAAACCCCACACGACGATCGCCTCGGCGTCCGCGTCGGCGTGCAGAGCGCCGGCCCGGAACGCCTCTCGAGTCGCGATCGCACGCTCGGTCGCTTCCCACCGCTTCTGCTCGGCCTCCCGTTCGCAGGCGGAGTCGATGCGCGTGATCAGGTCCGGGGCGATCGCGTAGTGCGACCACGCAAGGGTGCTTCCGATCTCCGGCACCCCACCGCGGAACCGGAAACCGTCAAGCGCCGACATCGCCGGCGTCAGGGCAGGAGCAATCGCCCGCAGGGCCGAAGCGCCTCCCAGACGAGCGCTGAACTGGGTCTCCGAGGCGTAGGACGCGCCCCACATTCCGACGGCGCCGGTGCACTCGGGACGTGCCGCAAGCCATGCCACGGCGTCAACGCCGTCGGCCACCTCCTGCGCACAAGGGTCGAAAACACCTTCGGAGCCGAAGCGCCCCCGCACGTCCTGGAGCGCGACGAGGTATCCGGCAGCCACGAGACGCCCGACGTCGAGCATCCCGTCGTGTTCATCACGGGTCACGTCATAGGGATGACGAGTCAGCAGGGCCGGCCACGGCCCGGTCCCGTGCGGAACCAACAGGACGGTCCGGAGCCGTGTTCCATCACGCAACGCACAGGTCACCTCGCGGCGCTCGGCGACCGGGTCCGGCGCTTCACGGGCCGGATCGCCGCGCCGGAAGCGAGCCGGCTCCCGATCGGGTCTCGTGTCGTCGCTCATCGCGGAGTCATCGCCGTCCGCGACGTCGGCGGCGGCTCGATGGTGAGCAGGCCGTCGGCGAGTGTCGCGCTCGAGTTCGCGGTCGGGATCACCCGGTACTGCTCGACGAGCGTGTTCTTCGCGTACACGTCGGAGTCGGCGAGCGTGACCGCCTCGACGGTGCGTGACGAGCCGAGGCCGCGCACATCGATCGTGACCTGCGCGGCCTCCCCCGGGTCGCGGTTGACGGGGAAGACCGCGGCCCGGTCCTCGTCTACGGTCGCGACGGCGTCGATGACGGATGCCTCGCCGACGTAGTCGACACGGTCGTGGCTGTGCTCGAGCACCGTGCGCTCCCAGTCGCCGAACGTCGGCATGTCGGACCCGGAGGAGCCGCAGACGACGCATTCGAGGTCCTTGTCGGCCCTCTTCATCGCGGCGGCGGTGCGAGCGGCGATCTTGCCGTGGTCGTCCGCCGTCATGAACCCGGTCTGCCGAGGCCCGTTCATTTCGTTGCCGAGGCACCACATGCGCACGTTGTGCGGGTCCGGCGTGCCATGGGCGATGCGCAGGTCCGACAGCGCCGTGCCGGACGGGTGGTCGGCGTATGCGGGCAGGCCCAGGGCGGGCAGGGTGCCTCGCGTGGCGACGTTGGCCGCCGGCATCGACTCGGAGTCGGTGAGCTTGGGCCGCCTGGCGAACTCGCCGAGACCGACCTGGTTCGATTCGAGCGACCGCCAGGCGAGGTCGCGGCGCACCGGGCGCTTCTCGCGCGGGCCGACCGATTCCTCCCAGCGGACGCCGGAGACGAAGTTGCCGCCCGGGTAGCGGATGGTGGTGCTGTCGAGCTCCCTGACGAGTTCGACGACGTCCATGCGGAACCCGTCGCCGTTCGCGCTCGGGTGTTCCGGCTCGTGGAGCCCGGTGTACACACAGCGGCCGAGGTGCTCGACGAACGAACCGAAGGTGCGGCGTCGGACAGGAGCGATGACGGCCTGCTTGTCGAGCTCGATGTGGGCGCGGGGCAATTCGGCGGTCCTTCCCAAGGGGAGGCAGGGGTGTGTCGCGGGCTGAGCGATGCCGTCGACCAGCGGCCTGCCCCCGCCGGAGGCACGGCAGGGGCAGGCGTGGGACGGTCCGGCTCGGATCCTGGTGCCGGTTTCAGCCCTTCACGGCGCCGGTGAGACCGCCGACGATTCGCTTCTCGAAGATCGAGAAGAAGATCAGGGCGGGCAGCATGGCGAGTGAGGTGAACGCCAGGACCTTCGCGGTGTCCGTGGAGTATTGCGAGGAGAACACCTGGACGCCGAGCGGCAGGGTGTAGTTCGCCTGCGAGTTGAGGATGTACAGGGGCAGGATGTAGTTGTTCCAACTGCCGATGAATCCGAGGATGCCGACGGTGACCACACCGGGCAGCGACAGCGGGACCACCATGCGGAAGAAGAATCCGAGTCGGCTCGCACCGTCGATCGCGGCGGCCTCCTCGATCTCGTTCGGAATGGCCCTGAGGAACGGCACCAGGATGATGACGGTCGTCGGCAGGCCGAAGGCGATCTGCGGGACGATCACGCCGAGCAGGTTGTCGACGAGGCCGAGGGCCTTGATGACGAGGTACAGCGGAGTGATCGCGACGACTATCGGGAACATCAGGCCCGCGGCGAACAGGGAGTACATCGCACCCTTGAGCTTGAAGTCGTAGCGTGCGATCACGAAGCTCACCATCAGGCCGAGGACGACGATGCCGACGGTGCTCGCGATCGCGACGATGAGGGAGTTGGCGAATTCACCCCAGAACATCGTCGACTTCAGGATGTCGATGTAGTTGCCGACCACCCAGGGACGCGGCAGGGCGGCCGGGCTCGTGGTGATCTGCGAGTTGGTGCGGAATCCGCCGAGCACCATGTAGAGCACCGGTGCGATGCAGACGCCGACGAAGAGCAGCGCGATGAAGTAGGCGAAGGGGCTCCCCCACTTCCGCGGCTTGTCACGATTGCCGCGCCGGCCGGTGGGCGCCTTCGGCTCCGCCGCGGAGGATCTCGGGGAGGTGCCGGTCGTCGCGCTCATCACACGGTCCCTTCGGTGACGGCGCCCCGAAGGTCGCGGCGCAGGAGGAAGCGCTGGTAGATCAGCGCGACGATGAGCGAGATCACGAACATCACGACCGCGACGGCGCTGCCGTAGCCGTAGTTGCCCGCGTTGCGGCCCTGGGCGAGCATGTAGATCGCCATGGTCGAGGTGCCCGCGGTTCCCGAGACGTACTGTCCCCAGATGATGTAGACGAGGTCGAACAACTGCAGCGAGCCGATGATCGACAGGAACGCCCAGATGCGGATCGTCGGCCCCAGCAGCGGCAGCGTGATGCGGCGCTGGATCTGCCAGTAGGAGGCCCCGTCGATCTGCGCGGCCTCGAAGATCTCGTCGGGGATCGATTGCAGGCCGGCGAGCATCAGGATCACCGCGAAGCCGATGTACTTCCACGTGATGATGGCCATCAGCGTCCAGATGGCCAGTTCCGGGTCGGCGATCCAGTCGGCCTCCAGAGAGCCCAGGCCGATCCGGCGCAGCAGGTCGTTGACGGCTCCGTTGCTCTGGAGCATCAGGCTCCAGCCGGTGCCGACGATGACCTCGGAGATGATGTAGGGCACGAAGATCAGGACGCGGATGATCGAGCGGCCGCGGATCTTCCGGTTGAGCAGGAGCGCGAGGACGATCGCCAGCGGGCCTTGGATGACCAGTGAGAGCACCAGGATCAGGCCGTTGTGCCACAGGACGTCCTGGAACGCGGGGTCGGCGAGGATCAGCCTGTAGTTGTTCAGGCCGACCCAGTCGGTGGGCGCCCCGTAGCCTTGCCACCGGTAGAAGCCGTAGTACGCGGCGAGCACGACCGGGAAGATCACGAACGTCAGGAACATGATGATCGCCGGTGCGGACAGGGCCGCGATCTCGAGTCGCATCCTGGCACGGCCTCGGCGGTGCGCAGCCGCTCGTGGCGGAGTCGGGGACGCGGACTTGGCCGCGTCCCCGACTCGAGGCGCGCCCTGCGACTGACGGCCGTCGGCCGTGTCAGTACCCAGGGTGTTGCTCATGTCCGCGTCCTCAGCCCTTCTCGGCGGCGGCTTTGACGTCCTCGACGATGTCGGCGGCGGAGCCCTTGCCGGCCATCAGGTTCACGACGGCGATGTTCATGGCGTTGCCGACGTTCTGGCCGTACACGGTGTCAAGGAACTGCATCGAGTAGGCGGCCTTGTTGAAGGCCTGCAGTGCCGAGATGTTGTAGGACTCGGTGACGACCCCCTGGGCGTCCTTGTTCACCGGGATCGTGTCGAAGGCCTCGGCATAGGCCTCCTGCTGCTCCTTGGTCACAACGAACCGGAGGAAGCCGAGGGCCTCCTTCGGTGCGTTCTTGGACAGCGAGTATCCGCCACCGCCGCCCATGATGGCGGTCGGGTCGCCCTGGCCACCGGGCACGGCGGGGAAGGGGAACCAGCCCAGGTCGGGGAGCGGCTTCTTGTCCGGGGTCAGGTTGGCGATCACACCGGGGTTCCAGTTGCCCATGAGCTCCATGGCCGCCTTGTGGTTCGCGAGCATGCCCGCCGACGACCCGGCGCCCTGCTGCGACGAAGCCGTCAGGAAGCCCTTCTGGAAGGGGTCGACCTCCAGGAGCGAAGCCAGGTCTTCACCGGCCTTGGTCCAGCACGCGTCGTCGAACTCGAGCGACTCGGCGGCCTCCATCATGGTGTCCTGACTGCACTCGCGCAGGGCGAGGTTGTAGTACCAGTGCGCAGCCGGCCAGGCGTCCTTGGCGCCGACCGCGATCGGCGCGACCTCGATCGCCTTCAGCTTCGCGACGGCGTCCTTGAGCTCGTCCATCGTCGTCGGCGTCGAGGTGATGCCGGCCTTCTTGAACAGGTCCTTGCTGTAGTAGATGCCCTCGGGCTGTGTGTCGAGCGGCATCGCGTAGACCCTGCCGTCGATCGAAACGCCCTCGAGAGCCGTCGCGCCGACATTCGCCTTGTCGGCGTCGGTCAGGTCCAACGCCTGGATCTGGCCGGCGTCGACCATGGCCTGCATCTTGCCGCCACCGCGCTGCAGGAAGATGTCAGGCGCCGAGTTCGAGTTGAGCGCGGTCTGCAGCTTGCCGTCGAAGTCCTCGTTCTGGACCGACTGGATCTTGATCGTGACGTTCGGGTGCAGCGAGCGGTACTCCTTCGCGGCGTCCTTCCAGTACTGCGCACCGGGCCCTTCCATCGCGTTCGTCCAGAGGGTCAACGCGACCCGGCCATCGGACGAACCGCCGCTGCCGTCGCTGCCGCCGGCGCAGCCGGTGGCAGCGAGTGCGATGCATAAGCCGATCGCGGCAGCCGTCACGCTGCGGGTTTTCCTCATCGTCGTGGAAACTCCCTGATCTGTTGTCAGTGATCCAGCTGCCATTAGTTTGCGCAAACTAATGGGCCGTCCGCGAAGCGGAAGCTAAGATGTACAGTCAGAAACGAGCGAGAAGCAACCAACAGTTTTCGCAAGTTGCGCAATCGTTACCGACACAACCGTCGTCGTACGTGATCAGACACGGATGCGGTGACGATCAGGAACGGACCCAGTCGCACTCAGCCAGGCACCGGCTTCCGCACCTCGATCCGGAAGGTTGGCTCCCATGCCGAACGCCTCCGACGCCCCATCGGGACACAAGCCCCGCAGACGGCTGTCGCCGAGCGGGAAGTACGAGATGCTCGTCGCGGTCCTGACCTGCCGGCACACGCACCGGGAGGCCGCCGAGCGCGGGCAGGTGGACCGCTCGACACCTCGACACCGTTTTCCCCGGCTCCCCACGGCGCGCAGCACGTCAAGCAAGAGCACGGTTGATCCACCCGCCCGTCCCCGGCGGGCCTCATCCCACACCGCACCGCAGTAGAGGAACCTCCACCATGCGGATCGTCGTTCCCCGGCAGCCGACAGCCCGGCTCTCCGACGCCTGGCGCCACTGCGTCGGCACGGGTCGGCTCGACCTCGCGCTGCGGCGCGACTATCAGGAGTCGCTCGACCTCGTCCAAAAGGAGATCGGTTTCCGGTACATCCGGGGACACGGCCTGCTCAGTGACGGGATGGGCGTCCACCGCCCCTACGACTACGCCGGCGAGCGGCGCGTGCGCCATGCCTTCACGTACGTCGACCAGGTCGTGGACGCCTACCTGGAGAGGGGCATCGCGCCCTTCCTCGAACTCGGCTTCATGCCGTCCGGGCTCGCTTCCGGCGACGACACCGTGTTCTGGTGGAAGGGCAACATCACTCCTCCTCGCGACGAGAAGGAGTGGGCGGACCTCGTCCGCGCCGTCATCGGGCACCTGGTCGACCGCTACGGCATCGACCAAGTGCGCCGCTGGCCGGTCGAGGTGTGGAACGAGCCCAACCTGTCGGCGTTCTGGTCCGCGGACCAGAACGCCTACCACCGCCTCTACGAGGTGACCTCGCTGGCCGTCAAGGAGGTCGACGCCGAACTCCAGGTCGGCGGCCCCTCGTTGGCGCCGGGTTACGGAGACGAGTGGATCCAGCGCTTCGCCGAGTTCGTCGAGGCCCGCGACCTGCCGATCGACTTCGTGAGCCGCCACGCCTACTCCTCCGGCCCCGTCCAGCCCGTGCCGTTCGGCGCCCACCAGACGCTCATGCCGGCGTCGGCGCTGCTGGAGCAGTTCGGCGCCCCACGGCGGCAGCTGGCGGGCACCAAGCTCGCGGACCTGCCGGTCCACATCACCGAGTTCAACTCCTCGTACCGGCCGGACAACCCGATCCACGACACCGCGTTCCACGCGGCGTACCTTGCGCCGGTGCTGGTGAACGGGGGTGACCTCGCGGACTCCTTCTCGTACTGGACGTTCAGCGACGTGTTCGAGGAGGTGGGCATCCCCACCGCGCCGTTCCACGGCGGTTTCGGACTACTGACACACCGTCAGATCAAGAAGCCCACCTACCATCTGTACACATTCATGGCCGAGATGGGCGAGCAGGTGCTCGCCCGAGGCGAGGACCACCTGGTGACGCGGCACGGCGACGGGCGCATCACCGTGCTGGCCTGGGCGCCGGCCGACCCGACCGGCGGTGTGCCCGTCGCCGGCCACACCGTCCGACTGTCCCTGCCCGTCGGCGCCCCGGACGCGCAGGGCTCCGCCTTCGCGCGCCGCCGCTCCGTGAGCGAGGACGCCGGCAACTCCTGGGCCGCCTGGTGCGAGATGGGGCGACCGCTCGCGCCCGGCAACCGCCTGCTCGACGCCCTCCGCGAAGCCGGCGAACCCGCCCGCTCGCACCGGAGCGTGCCCATCGCCGGCGGGCGCGCCGACGTGGACCTCGTCCTGGGCCGCAACGAGGTGACACTGCTGGAACTCACCCCGGTCGTCGACGAGACGCCGGAGTGGTGGAGCGACAACCGGCTGTTCGGCCTCGGCACCGAGGACTCCGACGCCTCCGTCAACCGGTCGTGAGCGCCCCGCCGCCCACCGGGGCTTCGGCAGCGGGCCCTTGCCGCTCCGGGGCCGGTCGGGTTCGAAGGGGTTGCCCCCTACCAGGCGGCCACTTCCAGGAGCACGCGGTCCGGCGCTCCTCGGGGCTCTCCCGGGCCTCCGCCCGCGCCGTCTTCTCGCGACGTCGACGAGGAAGGCGCCGTCCGCGCCGAGAATCCCGTACTCGGCCGCGAGCCGGTGCCACAGCGCGTTGACCTCGGCGACCGCGCCGGGCCCGTCCAGGCGCACGACCGCAGCGGGCCGGGCATCACGGACCACGACGGGCCGCCACGCCGTCCAGGGCGGCGGCCCGTCCCCGCCCGGCCACCGATCCACGTCTCCAGTCCGGCACGCCCCAGCAGCGTCCCGTGCCCGCCCTCCACGCCCCAGATCACGGGAGCCGACCCGGCCTGACAGTTCCGCGGTCCACCGACCCGTGGACCGGCGAATCCGCTGGTCGGCCGGGCAGACGCGGACGCCGGTGGCCGCCGACGCCCTACGGGCAGTGCCCGGCCCCGGCCGGTACCCCTCCCCTACCAGTCGAAGGGCTCGGCGAGACGGCTCCAGGGGACGTCCCGCAGCACCCGGAAGGCAGCGGTGGCAAACGGCAGCTTCCCCGTCTCCTGTCACCCCACACGACGACCAGCACGACCCACTCCCCGTCCGGGCGCCGCGAGGGGCGTGTCGGGCAGGTGCGGGAAGTCCACAGCAGATGCGCCCTCGGCGGACCGCTCATGGCGATGAACCGGGTCCACGGCGAGCCGGCGGGCGGCGGCCTCGTGTAGCACGGCACCCATGTCATCGACCGGTTGCGCCGGCGGTTCGGCGCCGAGCCCACCGCGGACTTCGGCCACGACGTCCGCGGTGGGCCGAGGATCGGAGTACGGGTCCGGCCGTGGGAGTCCACCCACTTCACCGGCTCCTCCCGGCACGGCGAGCCGCCGGCAAACCGGCGTCGACCGACTACGCCGGGGTCCTGGACGGTTGGCCGGGGGTGCAGGTCACGTCCGCCGGAGTGTCGGCAGTGCCTCGGCCCTGGAGGCCGAAGGTGGTGCTTCCGTTGCTGCCGAGGGTGCCGTTGTAGTCGGCGTTGCGGACGGTGACTTTCCGTCCGTCGACGGTGAGTTCTCCGTTCCACACGTTGCCGATGGACTGGCCGCTGGGCAGCGTCCAGATGACGGTCCAGCCGGCGATCGGCGCGGTGTGGCCGTTCTCGACGGTGATCTCGGCTGTGAAGCCGCCCTGCCACTGGCTGGTGACGCGGTAGGTGGCGGTGCAGTTGCCGCCGGGGATGGGGTTGTCGCCGTTGAGCGCGGCGGCGATGGCGTGGTAGGCGGGCTTCTTGGCGAAGTTCTCGTCCCATGGCAGGGCGGCGCCCTGGCCGGGGAAGACGGAGGGAACCCAGGAGTACTTGTCGGTGTAGTCCCAGATGGTGATGCCGACGCACCGGGAGACCGCCAGGCACGCCTTGACCACGGTGCCGTAGTCGGTGGCCTGTTGGGCGTCCTTGGCGGCGGTGCGCGGCAGGGTCATGCGGATGTCGAGTTCGGTGAGGGCGACATCGACGCCCAGATCGGCGAAGCGCTGGATGTTCCGCTGAAGGCTTGCCGGGACCTGGCCGGCGATCAGGTGGGCCTGCATGCCGACGCCGTCGATGGGGATGCCCTGGGCCTTGAAGGACTTCACCATCTCGTAGACGGCGTCGCTCTTGGGGCCGATGCCTTCGATGTTGTAGTCGTTGTAGTAGAGCTTGGCGTCCGGATCGGCGGCGCGGGCGGCCTTGAAGGCCTCGGCGATGTAGCTGTCGCCGATCTTCTGCTGGAAGACCGACTGCCGGCGGCTGCCGTCCTCCTCGAACGCCTCGTTGACCACGTCCCAATGGATCAGTCGACCCTTGAAGTGGTCGACTTCGTGGGTGATGTGGTTGCGCATGACCCCGAGGAGCTCGCCGGCCGGCACGTCGTCGACCCAGCTCGGCAGCTGGTTGTGCCACACCAGGGTGTGTCCGCGCACCGACTGGCCGTTGGATTCGGCCAAGTCGACTATCTCCTCGGCGGCGGTGTAGTCGAACCGGCCTTGAGACGGCTCGGTGTACTGCCACTTCATGGTGTTGCCGACGGTGATCTGGTTGAACTCGCTGCCCAGGATCCGCGTGTACTGGGTGTCGGACAGCTCGGGGTTGTCCGTGGCGGAGCCGAAGTAACGGCCCTTGGCCTCGGCCAGTTCGCCCAAGGTGGCGGTGTCGGCGTAGGCCGGATGAGTGGGCGCGACCGCGGTCAAGCCGGCCGACAAGGTCGTCAACGCTGTGACGAGGAGACCGGCCGTGCGGCGGCCTCGGGCCGGGTGGTGGCGGAACATGATTCTCCTTCGATTCGGAAACGTCCGGGGCCTGGTGTGTTGCCGTGGTGGTGGGGCAGCGAACCGATCCGGCCTTGTCCCGGTTCCCTCCCGTGGACGGGAAGGACCACCTGTCGGTGTCGAGGTGGAGGTGGGCTCCATCCGGCTCCTCCCACGGCGCCCCGGCCGCCGCGGGCGCGTTGTGCCGGTTGCGGAGAAGCCGGATGGAGCAGCACACCGGTCGGGGCATCGGCCCGGTCCGGACAAGCCGTGGTGCCGACGCGGCGCGGCAGTCCTCACGGATCCCGGCCTCGGCTTCCAGGCGGAGCCGGTCCGGATCTGTTCCCGGGCCGCTTGCCGGTCAGGTGACGGTGCAGGCGGTGCCGTTGAGGGTGAAGGCGGTGGGCGTGGCGGTGTTGCCGGTGTGGGCGGCCTGGAAGCCGATACCGACGGACGCGCCGGGGGCGATGGTGGCGTTGTGGGGGGTGTTCCTGGCCGTCACCTGGCCGGAGGCGGGTGAGTAGTCGGCGTTCCAGCCGGAGGTGACGGCCTGGCCGCCGGGCAGGGTGAAGACCAGGGACCAACCGTCGATCGGGGTGGTGCCGGTGTTGGTGATGGTGATGTTCGAGACCAGGCCGGTGTTCCACGCGGTGACGGTGTCGGTGACCTTGCAGGTCGACGTCCCGGGTGTCGGGTCGGGTGACGGGGTGGGGGTCTGGAACTGCGTGAAGAACTTCCACACCTCTTGCGGCAGCCAGGTCCGGGAGCCGCTGTCCCCGGGAGCTCCGTCCTGCGGAGCGGCGATGTGGCCTTCGTCGAACGCGGCCCAGGCGACCGGATGCCCTTCCGAGCACCCCGAGTAGGTGGTGACCCGGTGTGTCAGGCTGCCCTGCGCCGGCTCGGGCGGGTTCTGGGGGGTGCAGCCGTTGTTCCTGACGAACCTGTCCCGCATCGCCCGCCCGCCGGAGATGCTCAGCACGGTGTCCCGGATGCCGTGCACCCCGAGGTAGGCGATGGGCTGGGTGCCGCCGCTGCATCCGCTGAGCTGCCCGCCGTTCTGGACCGCGACCGCCCGGAAGACCGTCGCCCGGGAACACGCGAGCGAGTAGGACATGGCGGCGCCGTAGCTGAAGCCCAGCGCGAAGCGCTGTGTGGTGTCGATGCACAGCTCCGCGTCGATCAGCCTGATCATGTCGTCGACGAAGGCGACGTCTTCCCCTCCGGTGTTGGCCCAGCCGTTGTTGAGGCCCTGGGGCGCGACGAAGACGGTGCTGTTGTTCGCCAGCCGCTGGAGCCCGTAGTAGGCCCAGGTGCCCGTCTCCACGGTGCGGCCCGTGGCGACGTCGGTGGAGGTACCGCCCAGCCAGTGGAATCCGAAGACCAGCCGGTAGGGGTGGTTTCGGTCGTAGCCGTCCGGGATCCGCAGGATGAAGCTCCGGTTCTTGCCGCTGCTCTGGATCGTGTGCGTACCGCTCGTCAGGGTGGGGGCCTTGCCGCATCCGGAGGTGGCGGCCGTGGTGCCGGAGGCCGTGAGCGGCGTGTTCGGGCCGTGGCCGCTGCCCAGTGCCGTGCCTCCCATGGTCAAGGTGAGCAGCACCGCCACCACGGCGGGCCATAAGAGGGGCCTTGCTCTTGTCATCCTGTCACTCTCCTTTTCGTCGGGGCGTTGTCATGCGCAGGCAGGGGTCAGAGGGGCGCGACGTGTGAGGATGCGCTGCGCGGCCGGGCTGCCGCAGTGCGGGCAACGACGGCCCCGGCGGCGGCTGCCACCAGATGGTGTCGAGCCGCCGGCCGCTGCCGCCGGTGGGCCGGAGCGGCGGCCCCAGAGGCCCGTCATGCCGCCGAGGCCCATCGACCGGATGGCCGCCCGGACGGACCTCGTTCCGGCGGTGGGCAAGAGCCGAGCCGGGACCGTCCTGACCTCTGGGAGACACCGGCCGGCGAGCGGCCGGATGGCGGACAGAGGCCGTGACGGACGCGGTGGCCACCGCCCGCGGTGGTTGTGACGAAGCGGAGGAGCCGCCCGCCTGATCGACTGGGCACCAGGGCTCCTTCCCGGAACGACAGCGGGGCCGGCGCGAGCGGAAACACAGGAACACAAGGGACGGCGCACGACTCTTCCTTGAACAGCGACAACAGAACTTTGTTCAAAATTTCGAACACCATTCGCGCTGTCGGACAGCTATGGATGATAGGGAGGCCCCCGGGCATGTCAACACCCTCCGGTCCCGGGTCCGCCCGTCGAACAGATCTGTCGCGCTTTCGGTTTGCGCCGTGAGGCGCTGGTGGTTCGCGTGGAGGTGGAGGACCTGCACCAGCTCGCTGTCGCAGCAGACGGGTGGAAGCCGAGGGCAACCTGTTCCGGGGGTGACGGGAGAGTGAGAGCGGCCCCGGCGAAGCCGGGACGTGTCCCGTACTGCCGGATGGGGCGGGTCCGGCAAGCGCGGTGGAGAGGAGTACGCGAGGAACCGGCGTTTCACGTCTCTCAACGAGCACCGGCTCGAACCTGGAGGATCAGGGCCGGAGGCGGCGCGTATGCGGGGCATCCTTCGGGTGGTCCGCCAACTCCTGGGGTGGTCTGCCGAAGCCGGCCGGGAGGCCACGAGGAAGGTCTGCGGCGTACTCGTGGCGAGGCCGCAGGGACACCGTAGGGCTCCTCCGTCCGCGCCCCTTTCCCGGGATCAACGGTCATGGGACGCGCGCTTCCGATGCCGACCCTCCGCAGGTCACCCGGGCCTCCTGGCAGCCACCCGGACCGGACTTCCACCGGCAGGCGACGACGAGCCTCCGGACAACAGGAACACCGCTCGGCGTGCCGGGGTGTGACGCCGACGGGTCGGCCGAGGGTGTGACGGGCCAACAGCACGTGACGGCGCCCGTGGCCCGGTCATGGGACGGGGATGGACCGGGCCACGGGAATCCCGGCGTCAGTAGCCGTAGATCATCTTGTAGGCGACCTCGGGGAGGAACTGTCCGGCCGAGGAGCCGCCCCCGACTCCGCAGTTGCCGTCGGACTCGCCCGGGACCTTTATCCACAGGAGCATCTCGGCGCCTCCGCCCAACTGGGTGGGAGTGCCGATACGACGGCCCGCGGGGTTGCACCACTGGCCGTTGGAACCGTTGCCGTTGCGACTGGTGTCCACGACGAACGGCTTGGTGTAACCGTAGCGGGCGCTGAGTTCCCTGTTGACGGCGTTGGCGTAGGCGATGTTCTCGGCCGTGGTGAAGTAGTTGGAGACGTTGAGCGAGAAGCCGCGGGCCTGGCGGAGACCGGCCTCGTGGAGGCGCCCGGCCATGGCCTGCGCACTGGCCCAGCCCGGGTTGCCGGCGTCGAGGTAGACCCAGGTGTTGGGGGCCTGGCGGTTGAACTGGGCGAGGGCATTGGTGAGCATGCTCTCGCGTTCGTCGATCTGGGCCTGGTTCATGCAGCCGTAGTCCCCGAGGGAGTCCGGTTCGAGGATGACGACGGCCGGGCGGTTGCCGATCCCACCGGCGAACTGGGAGATCCAGGTGGCATAGGCGGACGGCGAGAAGGCTCCGCCGGCGGAGTGCCCACCGCAGTAGTCGCGGTTGTACACGTTGTAGGCGACGAGGATGGGCAGCTTGTCCGCGCGGTCCGCCGCTCCCGTGTACGCACTCGTGGCGCTGTCGATGGCCCCGCTCCAGGAGCCGAACCAGCGGGCCGTCGGGGTGTTGGCGATGGAGGCGTTGATCGCGGACGCCCGGCCGTCGCCGGGGTTGGCGGCGACCCATCGCTTCGCGCTGGAGTCGGGGTCCACGTAGAACCCGTTGGTCATGGTGGTCGGGTCGGCCGCGTGGGCGGACGGTGCGACGGTGAGTGCCAGGGGCAGCGCGAAGAGCGCTGCCACCAGGGCGCGGAGTCTGCGGCGCATGACTGTACCTCGATTTCCTGGCAGGGATGCGTCGCACGCTCTCGTCCCAAGCATGCGACGCGCTGAGGAAGTGCGGTGGTACGACGTCCCCCCGCAGCGGCGACCGGTCGGCAGGGACGACATCCCCGAAGGGCCGTCAGCAACACACTGGGAGCGCTCCCACCGGAAGCGATCCCAAAGTCCCTGAGGGCTTTGAGGGATGCTCGGTATCATGTGACGGGCTGGTAGGAGTGTCAAGGGTCGACGTACGGCCGCCCTTCGCATGACGATGACAAGCTCCACAGGCGCCACAGACTGGAAGCGCTTCCAGTTCGCCGACCCTCCCAGGCCCCGTACCTGTCCGCCGTCACCGGCCGAGTGGGTGGCAGCGGAGAAGACCGGAGTGAGATGCTTCTCGTCCGGTCGAGAGGGAAAGGCTCATGGCTCCATGGCAGTAGATGCGCCCCACCCGCAGCCGAAACTCGACGAGGTGGCAAAACTCGCCGGTGTCTCCCGCTCGGTGGCCTCCCGCGCCCTCAACAACGCACCACACGTCAGCCGCGCCAAGCGCGAGGCCGTCGCACGGGCCGTCCGGCAGCTCGGCTACGTGCCCAATCCGACCGCCCGCGCTCTGGCCACCCGCCACACGGGAGCAGCCGCCCTGGTCGTCGCGGGAGAAGACCCGTCGATCTTCGCGGACCCGTTCTTCGCCCAGGTGATCGTGGGGGCGTCGGCCGCCCTGGAGGAAGCCGACCTGCATCTGATGCTGTGCCTGGCGGCCTCCGACCGGGGCCGCAAGCGGGTGGAGCGGCTCCTTCGGGCCAAGGGCGCCGACGGCGCCATGTTGATGGCGCTGCGCGAGGACGACCCGCTCGTCCCCATGGCCGAGCGGGCGAAGATGCCCGTCGTGTTCGGAGGACGCCCGGTCGGTCCAGCCCCCCGGTGGTACGTGGACGTCGACAACGTCGGCGGAGCACGCGAGGCGACCGAGTACCTGGTCTCGCGTGGCCGCACGCGCGTGGCCATGATCTGCGGGCGCCTGGACACCGAGGCCGGGCGTGCCCGGTACCGCGGCTACCGGGACGCCATGCTGGCGGCCGGCCTCGATCCGTTCCCGCCGCAGGAGGGGGACTTCACCGAGTCCAGCGGTGCCGCCGCCATGGCCGCACTCCTGACGGAGCATCCCGACCTGGACGGGGTGTTCGCCGCCAACGACAACATGGGAGTGGGAGCGCTGCGCACGCTGCGCGAGGCCGGCCGACGAGTCCCCGACGACGTCTCCGTGGTCGGCTTCGACGACCTGGCCGTCGCCGAGCTCGCCGACCCGCCACTCACCACCGTCCACCAGCCCATCAACGCCTTCGGACGGGAGATGGCGCGCATGCTCGTCGCACTCGTCAACGGCCAGGACCCCACCCCGCTGATCCTGCCCACCCGCCTGGTCACCCGCTCCAGCGCCTGACAGGCCCGCCGTGGCGGGGGCAGCTCTGCTGTGACGGGGGCAGCCTGGACGGTCCGTCGGGCGGGAAGCGGACACGGCGGTACCCGGCGGCGCTGTGAGCGGCCTTCACCGCCCTGCCCGCCGTTCTCAGCGGTCCCTCCAGGCTTCGGCAACCCCTGTCCGGGGCGGCCGGGTCACCGGCCGGAGGAGCGGCAGCTCGGTGGTCGAGTCGATCACGGCGGAAACCGCCCGACGCGCTCGCAGGTCCTTCCAGGTCCTTCGCGCCGGACAGCAACGCACCGGTCGGTCCCGCAGGTCTCCCGGGGCGCCGGAACCGGTGCTCGACACCGGGCAGCCGGGCGTTCCGCAGGTCGAGGGTGAAGAAGCCGTCGCGGGTGGGGTTGCGGTGGGCGAGGACGGTCAGGCGGCGTGCACGTCGGCCGGTACGTTTTCGGCTCTCCCGGCGGGCTTGCGGGCGTGGGTGCGACCGGGCGGGCCGTCGCCGGTGGCGTCCGGGGACGCGGTACGACCGGCAGGCCCCGGCCGGCGACGCCTGCCCCCGCTCCGCTGCCGCCCGGCGGAGCCGCCGTTTCCGCGCCACGGACGCCCGACGACGGCCGGGTCTTCGCCCTGTCCGCGGTCCGCCACGGCGACGGCACCACCCTGGCCTGCCGCGAGATCGGCACAGAGACCAACGACATCCCGGAGTCTCCGCCGCTGTCGGACCGGATCGACGACACCGAACTCACCGGTGCCGCCGTCACCGCCGCCACCTCGGCGGCGAACCCTCCGCTGCCCGGCTCACGACTCCAGGTAGCGCAGCACGGCCAGGATCCGGCGGTTGTATCCCGTGGTGTGGGCGAGCTCGAGCTTGTCGAAGATCGTGTTGAGGTTCTTCTCGACCGTGCTCATGGAGATGTGCAGCTTCTGCGAGATGGCCGCGTTGGTGTACCCCTGGGCCAAAGTCTCCAGGACGCTCCGCTCGCGCGGCGTCAGCCGGGCCAGCGGGTCGGTGTGCGTGGTGCGGATCACCAACTGCCGTACCACCTCGGGGTCGATGACCGCTCCGCCCGCGTGGATCCGCTCCAGGGCGTCGAGGAACTCCTCGATCTGGGCGACCCGGTCCTTGAGCAGATAGCCGATCCGCTCGGCGTTCGAGGTCAGCAACTGGGCGGCGTAGTTGCGTTCGATGTGCTGGGAGAGCACCAGCACGCCGACCCGGGGCCGGCGCCTCCGGATCTCGAGCGCGGCGCGCAACCCCTCGTCCGTGTGGGTGGGGGGCATACGGATGTCCACGACGACGATGTCCGGCGGCCGCGCCTCGACCTCCCGCAGCAGGGCGGCGGCGTCGCCCACCGCGGCGAGCACCGTGTGGCCCTCCTCGGTGAGCAGCCGGACCAGCCCCTCTCGCAGCAGGGTCGAGTCCTCGGCCAGCATTACGCGCACGGCAGCTCCGCAGTGATGATGGTGGGGCCCCCGGAAGGGCTGTGGACGTGTAACCGGCCATCGAGGGCGCCGACCCGGCCGCGCAGCCCGGTGAGTCCGCTGCCGGTGGGATCGGCGCCGCCCACACCGTTGTCCTCGACCCGGACGACGAGGACGGGGCCGTGCTGCCGCACGCTCACGAGGATCTCCGTGGCGGACGAGTGCTTGGCGGCGTTGGTCACGGACTCGGACACGACGAAGTAGGCGGCGGTCTCGACGGACGCGGGCAACGTCGTGGCGAGGGTGAAGTCCATGCGGATGGGGATGCCGCACCGTTCGGAGACCCCGGCAAGGGCCTCCTGCAGGCCCAGGCTGTCGAGCGCTGTCGGATAGACCCGCCAGGCCACTTCCCGCAGCTCGGCGAGGACTTCCCGGGACTCCTTGTGGGCCTGCTCCAGCAGCGCGTCGGCCTGTTCGGGCGTACGGCCCGCCCGGCGGGCGCGGCCGAGCAGCATGGCCAGCGCCACCAGACGCTGCTGGACCCCGTCGTGGAGGTCGCGCTCGATGCGGCGGCGCTCGGTGTCCACCGCCAGCACCATCGCCGCCCGGCTGGTGGCCAGTTCGTCGATGCGCTGCTGCAGCAGCTCCCGCTCCGAGGGGCCGAAACACTCGCGTGCCAGGCGCGAGTCCAGCGCCTCCAGCGAGAACAGGCCCTGCACGTCGAGGAAAAGGAGAACACTGCCGAGGAGCACCTGGGTGAGCAGTTCCCACCAGCCGAGCGTGCCCCGGGCGAGACCGGCGACGAGCAGCCCCGCCAGGACGGCTCCGAAACCCAGCAACCCGACGACGACGCTTGTCAGCAAGCCCGTGCAGGTGCGTACCGCGAGGTAGCGCAGCGCTCGCCGGTCCGAGATCCGGCGAGCGGGGAAGTGGTCGCCGAAGAAGGCCGAGCGGCGCAACCGCTCCACCGCGACGAGCCGACGGACTCCGGCGGTCAGTGCGGCCATGGCGTACCGCCGTGTCCGCGACCACAGCAGAAGCGGCCCCAAGGCGAGACCGACCGTGGCGAAGTACGGCAATCCCGTCAACGCGGTGCCGCAGCCGAGCATCACGCCCGCGGCGCGACGTGTAAACGAAGGGGGCGCCGACGGGGTTCCGCCCTCCGGGTGGGCGGGTCCCGCAGCACCCGGGAGGTGGTGGATGGTGATGCGGGCCGAATCCCCCTGCACAGGTGCCGAGACTAGCCCGGCCGCACAGTGCGGGCAAGATCGCCTGGCGGCCGCGGCGACGGGCGAGGTCATGACGTGCGGCGGTGTCGTGCGGTGCTGCGGGTGCGCAGGCGGAAGCCGAGGTAGAACACCAGAGCAGCGGCGACCAGCACGATGACGGCCTTGGAGACGACCCCGACGTACGTCTCGACGAGATCCCACTGGTCGCCCAGCCAGTAACCGGCCATGACGAGCACCGTGTTCCAGATCAGGCTGCCCAGGCTGGTCAGGAGCAGGAAGACCGGCATCGACATGCGCTCCAGGCCGGCCGGCACGGAGATCAGGCTGCGGAAGATCGGCACCATGCGGCCGAGGAACACGGCCTTGGTGCCGTGCTTGGCGAACCACTGCTCGGTCCGTTCCAGATCGGACGTCTTGACCAGGGGCAGTCGGGCCCAGATGGCGTACATGCGGTCACGGCCGAACAGCATGCCGATCCAGTACAGGACGGCGGCACCCACCACCGATCCGAGCGTGGTCCAGAACAGGGCGGAGAACAGGCTGATGACGCCCTGTCCCGCCGCGAATCCCGTCAGCGGCAGGATCACTTCGCTCGGCAGCGGCGGAAAGAGGTTCTCCAAAGCGATGGCCAGCCCCGCCCCGGGGCCGCCCATCGTGTCCACGAGATCGGCTGCCCACCCCGCGATTCCGTCGGCGGGCTCTTGGGGCAGGGCCAGGGTCATGAGGTCCATGGATGCTTCTCCAGAGTGGCGAGGCGGTCGCCGCGGGCATGCGCCGCGATCCCTCCTCACGCTAGAAACCGCAGCTTGACGCGGGTATGAGGATTGCCGTCGAACTTGTACGGTTTCCCGCACCCCCACCCTGCGGAAAACCGCAGGGTGGGGCCCTGGGCGCGCCCCGCACCGCGGTCGCGCAGGGCCGGCCGAACGCGCCGCCGCGCCGGCAGAACCGGGAGCACTGTGACCTGGGACCCGGACCCGACGGTCCGGGCCCTCCGCCGTGCTCCGGCCGAGGAGCCGCGTACCGACCGCAGCGTCCTGCCGTGGTGGAACAGCCACCGAGAGCGCGTCACCGCCCACCGATCCGGCTCTCTACCCGGCCGTGCGGGCACGACGGCTACGTCCGAGGCTCCGCGGCGAAGCGGACGAAGCCGGCGATACGGGAGGAGAACGTGAGCGGGCACTGCTCGCCGAGCGCCGAGCGCACGCCCGCCACCACCTCGGCGTCCGGCTCGCCGTACACCTCGAAGCGCTCCACCCGGCAGTGCTCCATCACCTCGCGGATGTACGGGTCCGCGAGCCTCCAGTGCACACGGACCGCGTCGGAGTCCCGATAGAGCTGGAAGCTGTGCGCGAGCATCCGCTCCTCGTCCACGAACGTCTCCACCATCAGCTGCGGCCCGTGCTGCCGCGCGAACTCCACGGCCCGGGCGATGGCGCCGCGAAAGCTCTCCAGATGACCGTCGGTGATGCGCATGGTGTTGCGGAAGAGAAGGATCGTGTTGTCCTGTGTGGTCATGGCTCGACCCTGGCCCTTCAACCACGCTTGAGGTCAAGTCCCCGTCCCGACCCGACTCACCCCCTGCCACCTCGGTCCCCGCCCACACAGGCCATCAGGCAGCGCGGCGAGCACCCGACCGGCCCCGGGCCAGTTCCCGGAGGGGAAGGACACCCGCAGGGGCGCCCCGAACATGGGTCGAGACCGTCCACGACCAGGCCGGACACCAGCACCCGATCAAACTCGGGGTATGGCTCGGCAACCGGAGAAGCCGCCGCGACCAACCCCCGTGAGCGGGCCGCCGCATTGGAGGAACCGGGGCTGTGGCAAGGAAACACCGGACGCCCGGGCGTGTCCGTGGAGACGGGGCCACCCCCGCGAGTGCGGGAGAGCAACGACTCCCGGAAGGTGCTGCGGAGCCGTTGCGGGGAGGCCGTTGATACGGCCTGGCGATACCCTCTAGACGAGTGGTTCCGATGTGATCACTGGTCGCATGCGATCAGTGATCCGGTGGTGGGTGCGCCGATGTGGTGGGTGTGCCGGATCGCGGCTGCCATCGCCAGGATCCGCTGGGCGATGCGGACGGCCACACGCTCGAAGGTCCGGCCGCCGTGCTGCTCCAGCCCGAGCCGGCCCTTGAGGGTGTCGTTGACCGACTCGATCAGCCGGCGAACCAACTTCAGCAGCGGTTCGCCGGCCCGATTCTCCTCCCGATCGAAGGACGGCCGCAGCAGCCTGATGCCCTGCCGGGCCAGGTCGGCTTCGAACTCCTTGGCCGCAAAGCCCTTGGCCGCGATCAGCAGCAGGCCAGGGCGGTCGGCGGCCAAGTGCGGCTCTCGGTCGAGCATCGCGGTCAGCACCTCGCGTTCATCGAGCTTCGGGCCGGCCAGGGCCCAAGTGATGGGCATGCCCACTGGGGTGCACATCAGGAACAGGCGAGGCCCCGGTAGAAGATGAATCCGGCACACCAAGTCAGACAGCGTCAACTCACAGTGATCGGGGTGTCCAGGAGAGCGTCATGCCCACAGAGCCCACGGAGTCGACGGATACGTTCGTCGCACGACTGAATCACCTGTTCGAGTCGGTGCACCCGCCGGGCCGAGGGACGTACTCGAACCAGGAGGTCGCCGACCTGCTGCGGGAGCGCGGCGGCGAGACCATCTCCCATGTCTGTCTGTGGAAGCTGCGCACGGGACGGGCGACCAATCCCTCCCGACGGCAGTTGGAGACCCCCGCCGGCTTCTTCGGGGTGCCCGTCGGCTACTTCTTCGACGACGCCACCGCCGCCCGGGTGGACGCGGAGCTGGGGCTCGTCCGGCAGTTGCGTGACAGCGAGGTACAGCGGGTCGCCGCCCGGGTCGCCGGTCTGTCGCCCCAGAGTCTGGAACAGGTCCTGGCCGCCATCGAGGAGATCCGCCACCGCGAGGGCCTGGACGCCGAATCCGGATCCGGCGGTGACGCCGCAGGGGGCCACCCATGAAGCTCGGAGCCTCTCTCCACCGGGACAGTCGCCGCTTCGTCCGCGGCCTCGGCCTGCCGCCGGCGGACAGCATCCGGGACCTGCTGCCCGCCATCGAGGAACGACCCGGCCACCCGATCCGCCTGATGCCCGCCCCTGCGGGCACCGACCGGAGCCTGTGCGGCATGTGGATCCGCACCGCCGATGTCGACTACGTCTTCGTCCACCCGGAGACCAGCCGCTTCCACCAGGACCACATCATCGCGCACGAACTGGGGCACGTTCTGCGCAACCACCGGGGAGGGCCGGCGTCCGGGCCGGTGAGTCCCGTCACCGAACGGCTGGTGCCCACGCTCGATCCGGCGGTGGTGCGGATGATGCTGGGCCGCGGCGACTACGAGCACCGGGACGAGCAGGAAGCCGAGTTGATCGGCTCCTATCTCCAGCAGCACGTCCACCGCCGCCCTGTCCATCGCACCACCGGCCGCGTGGCGCAGACGCTGCTGCGTCTCGGGAGGTAGACCGTGCAGCAGCTTCTCCACCCCATATGCCTGGCCCTGGCCGGTCTCGGCTTCCTGCTCCTGCTCTGGCCGCCCGAGCGTCTGCGCCGCGACCGCGCCCTGGCCGCTCTCGCCGGGGTCTACGGCTTCTCCGCCGTCTCGTTCCTGGTGTCGCTGGAGCCGGTCCGGCGGACGCTGGACGACCTCACCGGCCGCCCCTCCACCGGCATCCTCGCCGCCTTCGGATACGTGGAGGCCATGCCGGCGCTCCAGCCGGTCGTCCTCGCCCACTGGGACCTGTCGCCGGAGCAGGCCCGGCGGCGGTCTCGCTGGTCGCCGGCGGCCGGGGCGGCGGTCGTCACCGCACTGGCGGTGCTGTTCTTCCAGCTCACTCCGACCGGCCGGTCCACCCCGCACGGCTTCACCGTCAACTACCTGCACGACGGCGTCTACCAGGGCTATCTGACGCTCTCCATCACCGCCTACGTCATCGGCGAGGCGTACCTCGTCGCAAGGTGCCGGCGGGTCGCCCGCCGCACCGGTGAGGTCTGGATCGCTCGCGGGCTGCGGATCGTCGCGGCCGGCGCCGTGCTGACGTTCGGCTACAGCGCCGTCCGTCTGGCCGCCGTCGCCACCGCCGACCGGCTCCGCGCCGCGCTGGCCGCCTACCGGTGCGGCGAGACCTCCCAGAACCCGGCCGAGTACGCCGACGCCGCCACCCGCGAGGACCTGCGCACCCCGGACGACGACGTCCGCGCGCTGGTGCGCATCGCCGCCCACTTCACCACCGCCGACGCCGGAAAGGATCCCTCCCCTTCATGGACCTGACACGCCTGTCCGCCGCCGAACAGCTGGACGCTCTGAGCCGTGGCAAGGTCTCCAGCCGCGAGCTGACCGCCGCGCACCTGGATCGCATCACGCGCCATCCGGAGTACAACGCGGTCGTCACCGTCGATGCGGAAGCCGCTCTGGAGGCCGCCAAGGAGGCCGACCGGCGACGGGCCCGCGGACGGGGAGGAACGCTGCTCGGGCTGCCGATCACTCTCAAGGACTCTCTGGAGACGGCGGGGCTGCGCACCACGTGCGGCGCGACCGACCTGGCCCGGCACATCCCCGACCAGGACGCGGACGCCGTGGCCCGGCTCCGCGCGGCCGGCGCGATCGTCCTCGGCAAGACCAACACCCCGGCCATGTGCCAGGACATCCAGACCGGCAACGAGCTGTTCGGTACCACCCCCAACCCGCACGACTCCTCCCGCACCGCGGGCGGTTCCTCCGGCGGCCCGGCCGCCGCGGTGGCCGCCCGCTTGAGTCCGCTGGACATCGGCAGCGACCTGGCGGGCTCACTGCGGCTGCCCGCCCACTACTGCGGGGTCTACAGCCTGCGCACCAGCCACGGCATCGTGCCCACCCGCGGCCACATCCCGCGCCCGCCCGGCTGGCTGACGTCCTCCGACATGCTCACCCTGGGACCGCTCGGACGCAGCGCGGCCGACCTCGACCTCGCCCTCGACGTCCTGGCCGGGCCTCCGCCGGAGGAGGCCGCCGCGTGGCGACTGCGGCTGCCCGCCCCCCGGCACGAGCGACTGGGCGAGTACCGCGTCGGCCTGTGGGCCGACGACCCGTACTGCCGGGTCGACTCCGCCACCCGCGCGCTGCTCGACCGGGTCTCCCGGCGGCTGCGCGACGCCGGCGCCCGCGTCGAGGCCACCACGCGGCCAGTCAGCATGGCCGACTCCGACCAGCTGTTCCAGTCCCTGATGTATGCGAGCGCGGCCGCCACCGCTCCGGCGGCCGCGTTCGCCGCCGAGGTCGAGGCCGCCGCGAAACTCCCCGAGAACGACCAGTCCCCCAACGCCTTCTATCTACGCTCCCGCACCATGCGGCACCGGGACTGGATGCTGGCCCACGAGCGGCGCGTGCGGCTGCGCCGCCAGTGGGCGGACTACTTCCGCGACGTCGATGTCCTCATCACCCCGGCCGCGCCGACGGCCGCCGTGCCCGACCAGACCGGCGTGCCCGTCCCCGAGCGGTACATCACCGTCGACGGCCAACGCCGCGGCTACTGGGACCAGACCACCTGGCTCAACCTGGCCGGCGTCGCGGGCCTCCCTGCGGCCACCGTCCCGCTGGGGAAGACGTCCGGCGGGCTACCGCTGAGCGTCCAGCTCATCGGCCCCTACCTGGCCGACCGCACCGTCACACACCTGGCCGGGCTGCTGAGCCGCGTCTAACGGCCGCCGCCGGCACCTCCACTTCGTCGGCCGGTGTAGCGGGCTGCCCCATAGACGGTGGCGGCCCCCTTCGCGAAGAAGGGGGCCGCCACCCCTTTCCACCGGTTCCCAGGTCGCAGGTCTCCGTCGAGACCACACCCGGCGCGTCGAGGCTGGAGGCGGTCGGTGTGCGGGTGCCGGTCTCCCTCGCCGAACAGGTTCCGCAGCTGCGCCTCGGTGACCTCCTGGCCCGCCGCCAGGCCGAGGACGGCCAGGCCCCGCCTCATCCACCGCCCCGGCGGCGGCCGTACCCGACCACCACCTGACGCGAGTAGTAGCGGTGGGCCTGCCCGGCGGTGATCCTCGCAACATCCATCACGCCCACCACGCCACACCGCGCCGACCTGCCGAAACAGCACGAGCCCTGGTGGCTCCCGCCCGGCGGGAGCCACGGCCCGACTTTCCGTCCCCAGGGACCGCCGGACGGGAAACCATGTGCGGCATGCGGCCGACGCACGAGTGTCATCGCTCTCCGGCAGTCCCGGCCAAGCCGGTCACTGTATGACCCACCCCTGCCGGCCGCACCCGGTCACCCACGCGGCACCACAATTCCGCGCATTTCAGCGCGTGGAAGTACCGGCGCTTGCATTCCAGACAGGTCTGGCGAGCGACCACCGCCCGGTTCAGCGTCGGCACGCGCTTGGGCCGTGCCAGGTCGACGTCGTACAGCCGCAACGCGCCGGGCTGCCGCCCTTTGTCGTTCTCCGCGCGTGCCAGGCGTGACCGACGCCCCCGGCTGGTGAGATGGAGGCGCCTCGCCACCGCCGTGCCGAGGGGCGGTGCCGTACACACACGGCGGGATGGGTCACCTACTGGCCTCGGTCTGTTCGGCTCGTGCCCAGGTGGTGGCGAGGCGGTAGGAATCGGTGCAGCGCGGCCGTGCCGGCAGGTGTGGCTGAGACGGACGGCGACCTGGACGGTCTCGATCCCGCCGGCGGTACCGGTATACCGGCACTGGAGCCCGCACCCGTGTCCGCGTCCCGGGCCGGCAGAGAGCCCGGCAGGCCGTCATGACTCGTCCACGCCAGGCGGTGACCCCTGGGGGCCTCCGCCCATGGCCAGGGTGCGCTTGATACCGCGCCGCACGAAGGCACGGGCCTGCACCGCCCGGCGGACACGCCGCAGACGGCCGATCGGCTCGGGATCTGCGTACCGACGCTCGTGGATGTCGCGCACCACCTCCGCGGGCGCACCGAGTGCCGGCAGTTCCACCAGGGCCTCGCCCTTCGTGATCAGTCGCCCGTCGCGCAGGGTGACCGTGGCGCGGGCCAGGACCAGCAGGCCCAGGTCCACCCAGACATCCTGGAGCCACAGCAGCGGTCTGCTCGTGGCCGGAAGCCAGTACTCTGCCAGGTCGCGTCGGATGAAGTCCTCCAGCTGCCCGCGGGCGAGCGGCGGGAGCAGTTCCGCGGGCGGCGGACCGTGGAGGGTGAGTCCGCCATCGAGCAACTCCCGGCGGGTGACCGGTGTCACCGGGCGTTCTAGCATCATGCCGTGCGCCCAGGTGACGTGGCCCGTCTCGACCTCGGAAAGCGCCGCCCTGGCCAGGTACGAGCAGTGCAACTTGGCCGCGGCCGGCTCCTCGTCCAGCAGTCGTCGGTGGATGCCTGCCAGCCGGTCCCTCCGCTCGCCGTCCAGCGGGCTGTCGACCACCGCAATGAGGTCGAGATCGCTGCGCCCCGGCTGGAAGTCGCCCAGCGCGAGGGAACCGTGTGCCCAGACGGCAACCGTCGGCACCGCCAGGCGTATCTCGGAGACGAACCGCTCGAGCACGCGATCCGTTGCAGTCGCTGCCATGGCCAGGATCCTCGCAGAGTGCCGTGCACGACACCATGGCGGCGAGGGAGCCGACGGCAGCCGGCCGGCCGGGAACCGTCCGCTCCACCACCCAGCGGTGGCGGCCCAGCCGGGCGGAGGAGTCGACGCCCTTGCGGGCGATGCGCACGCCGATCCACTGGACGCGCAGCCATCTGCGCAGGTGAGGGACTTCGTAGGCCTGGTTGGCGGGCAGGCGCCGGGGTGTGACGTGGCGGCCGCGGTCGGGGCTGTGTCTCGTGGGGCGACCGGCCACCCCGGGTTTCAGGTTGAGGCTGTCGTGGGTGTTGGCGGCCGAGACACCGACGATCAGGGGCAGGCCGTTCGCGTCCGACGGAATGCGCATCGTGGTACCCGGCCTGCTCCGGGGCTCGGAGTCGGGGCCAACGCGGGTGGCGTCGATCAGGCCCGGCGTCGTCAAGTGAATGCAGCACGGTCTGATGCAGGCGTCCCCCGGACGCCGGCCCGGGACCAGAGCAGGAATCGGCGATGGGCCGTGGACTTCGCGATCCCGAAGCACGGCGGCAGGGTCCGCCGGGCGCAGCCGCCGGCCAGCACGCAGACGATGGCCGCGAACAGCGTCTCATCGGGGGTGTCCTGGGTGCCGCCGCCCTGCGGCCGCACCTTCGACGGCGGGATCAGCGGCTTGGCGATCTCCCACGGCCCGTCCGGGGCGATCCGTCTCCACCGACTACTTCCCCATGCTGGTCGACGAGC
Organism: Streptomyces macrosporus; assembly: GCF_039533145.1. NCBI lineage: Bacteria > Bacillati > Actinomycetota > Actinomycetes > Kitasatosporales > Streptomycetaceae > Streptomyces > Streptomyces macrosporus. The sequence goes on along the minus strand of NZ_BAAASZ010000030.1, from coordinate 56,219 downwards.
CGACCGCCACATGGGGCACGCGCTTGTCAAGCCTGCCAAGTGGTAAGCGGGAGGCTTCTGATGTTCTGTACGACAACCGGGCCGGTAAACCGTTCCACGGACTCGCCGAGCTCAACGTTGTCCGCTCGGTGCCGCCCCTGACGGGCGCTGTTCTCCGACTGAGAAAAATTGGCCGGTTACAGGCATTCGAGGCACCTGGGGTCGCGTGGGACGATGCCGGCCGGACACATCCCTAAGTTCGCGGGCGTGAATGTTCGGAGTCACGTGGGGCTCGGATCCGTGTAGCGGCAGCCGTCGGCTCACAAGCTCTCTCGCAGTGCGCCGTCCCTGACCAGGACAGCGCAAGAGAATAAGCCGTACCGGTGGCGAGTCCCACGAGAAGGGGGAGCGATCGTGGCACCGTCACGCTGTCCGGAGCAATCCTGGGAGTCCGTGTGGAGCCGTGCCCACACACCGTTGCGTCAGGGAATCTTGGGCTATCGGGGTTTCCGTGTGGCCCTGGACGGGCCTCGCAGTCGGCTGGAGGTCCCCGACGCCGTCGTTACGCTCGTCCTCGGATTCGGCAGTCCGTTGCGGGTCCGTGGCGTGGCCCGTTGCGGCGCGGCCGGGGAAAAGGACGAGCCAACCGTCTCCCGCTCGCTCCTCGCCGGGCTGTCCGTCAAGGCACGTGTCGGTACGCATGACGGCCATGTCCACGGGGTGGAAGTGCTCCTTCAGCCGTGGGCGGCCTTCCGCCTGTTCGGTGTCGCCATGCACGAGGTGGCCGACACCGTCGCGGAGCCCGATGTGGTGCTCGGGCCAAGAGCCGGGCAGTTGGGTGACGCCTTGGCCGCCCTCTCGGGGTGGTCCGAGCGCTTCGCCCTGCTGGACACCGTGCTGACCGACTGGGGCGCCGCCGGACCGACCTGCTCGCCCCGGGTCGTGTGGGCGTGGAACCAGCTCAGGCGGACCGCCGGAACGATTCCCATTCGCCGGCTCACGGAGCAGACCGGTTGGAGCTGGCGGCAGTTGAACAACCGATTCCGAGAACAGATAGGTCTGTCCCCGAAGGCTGTGGCGCGCGTACTGCGGCTGCGCCGTACCCTGCGGCTGCTGGCCGACGACTGTCCTCTCGCGGACACCGCCGCGCGGTGCGGCTTCAGCGATCAGGCCCATCTGGGCCGGGAATTCAAGAACATGACCGGGGTCACACCACGCCGGTTCCTCCTGCTCCGGGCAGCGTCGCCCGCGCCGGCGGCAGCCGCGGTGGACCGCATACCCGGTGAGGTGACCAGCGTACTGCTGAGGACATGAGCCGCACTGCGGTGCGAATTTCTTCAAGACGCGCGGGGGCAGCGGGCCGCAGTGTGCTTCCCGACGCATCTTCCGAAGAGATCGGAGGGAAGTGGCATGTATCGGACCATCGAATCGCTGGGCACCCGGTTGCTCGGCCTGTTCGTACCCCGTCTCGACGCGGCCGCGGCTGCCCAGGCCTGCTGGTCGGCGTGCTGGCAGTGCAACAAGCACTACGGGCACCAGGACGGGCACTGCAATTGCAATGCCCCCTGTTGCTCCTGGCCGAACAACTCCAACCGGTTCAACTGCAACTGTCTCGCCTGTCCGTGAGGTGAGCCGTCGCCCGTACTCAACGGAGGCCGTCCCCGGGCTGAGCAGCCTGCCGACATCGGCGCAGGCCCTCAGCCCGCGGACCCCGACCGGAAGTGGAGGTCCCCGGTGCACGCTCTGGCGATCGGAGTCCGCTGTCTGATCGGAGTCGTGTTCCTCGTCTCATCCGTCGGCAAAGTGCTGGGGCGGCGCCGATTCGGTGACTTCGTGGCCGCCATCCGGCGAGTACCGGCGGTGCCGACGCAACGTGCCACCGCCGTTGCGGCGGTCGTCGTGGCTGCCGAGTTCGCCGTATGGATCCTGCTGGTGATCCCGACGCCCTTGACCGCTGCCGTCGGCTGCGCCCTCGCGGCCGTGCTGCTGGCGGTCTTCGTCATCGGCATCGCCTCGGCCCTCGGCCACTCGGTCGCCGTACCGTGCCGCTGCTTCGGCGCTTCCACGGCCGTCCTCGGCCTGCCGCACCTGATCCGGAACGCCATCCTCGCTCTGCTGGCCGCCGCGGGGGCCGTGTCGGCGCTGTGGGCGGCATCGGCCTCCACCGGAACGGCGCCGGGCGTCGAAACCGTCGTGGCGGCACTCGCGGGGGCACTGCTGGGCGGGCTGGTGGTGGTGCTCGACGACGTCCTCGAACTTTTCCTTCCCGCCGTTCCCAAGCCGTTCCAACACCGCTGAGGAGAGAACATGCCCGTTCTGATCACGATCGTGGCCGTCGTGGGTGTGCTGGGTGTCCTCAATCTGGTCCTGGCTCTCGGCATGATCAGGCGACTGAAGGAGCACACGGAGGTCCTGTCGAACCTCAGCGGTCGCGGCTCCCTCGCGCTTGGCGAGGAAGTCGGTGCGTTCACCTCGACCACTGTGGACGGTGAGTCGGTGACACGCGAGGCGCTGGCCGGTGACACGCTGGTGGGCTTCTTCTCTCCCTCCTGCGCACCGTGCCGGGAGCAGTTGCCGAAGTTCGTGGCGTACGCGCGGCAGATGCCCGGTGGGCGTGGGCGGGTCCTGGCGGCCGTGGTCGGCCAGGGTCCCGACGCCGAGAAAATGCTCGCGGAACTGGGTGAGGTGGCTCGCGTGGTGGCGGAAAAACCGGGAGGCGGCGCGCTGAGCGCGGCGTTCCAGGCCATCGCATTCCCCACGGTGCTCAGGGTGTCTCCGGGCGACCGCGGGGTTCCCGTGGTGACCGACGACCGGGTCGATCTGGACCGGCCGGTCCTCACCCTCGGTCGGTGACCACCGTACGGCGCGTGGCCGGCGCCGCGGCGTTGGTGGCAGCGGCCGCCCCCGCGGGACTGGCCCTCCACCTGGTGATCACGGTGGCTTCGGGTGCCATTCCTGTGGGGACCGCCTGGCTGATGAAACTCGTGATCGACCAGGTGGTGGCCGGCGCCTCGGCCGGGGCGCTCCTCGCCTGCGCTCTGGGCCTGGCCGGGGTCGGTATCGCCACGGCCCTGCTCCCGCACGGAACCCAGTACCTGACGGGGGAACTGGACCGTCGCACCGGGGTCATCACGCAGGAGCGACTGTTCTCCACCGTGGATCGCTTCGTCGGCCTGGCACGGTTCGAAGACCCGCGCTTCCTGGACCGGTTGCGCCTTGCCCAGCCCTTCAGCGGCATGAACCCGAACGACGTGGTGAACGGGATCCTGGGCATGGTCCGCGCCACGCTCACCATGACGGGCCTGCTGGCCTCCCTCTTCGTCCTCGGGCCGCCGATGGCACTGCTGGTGCTCGCCTCGGGGGTCCCGGTGCTGGTGGCCGAGTGGGCGCTGGCACGGCGACGGGCACGGATGCTCTGGGAGATCGGTCCGGTCGAGCGACGGGAGTTCTTCTACAACGAGCTGCTGTCGGACGTGGCTGCGGCCAAGGAGGTTCGGCTCTTCGGACTCGGGCCCTTCCTGCGCAAGAGGATGCTGGCGGAGCGGCGCGCCGCCAACGCCGCGAAACGCAGGATGGACCGCAGGGACCTGACGGTCCAGGCCGCGCTCGGGGTGCTCTCGGCCCTGGTCGCCGGAGGCGGGCTCGTCTGGGCGGTGGACGCGGCACGGAACGGCACACTGACGGCCGGTGACATCGCCATCTTCGTGGCAGCGGTGACGGGCGTGCAGACGGCCGTCGGCACCATCGCCGGTGAACTGGGCCGTACTCATCAGGCCCTGTCCCTGTTCGACCACTACACCGCCGTGAGCTCATCGGACCCCGATCTTCCGGTCGCCGCCGCACCACGCTCCCTGCCCCCGCTGTCACGAGGCATCACCTTCCAGAACGTCTGGTTCCGCTACTCCGGGGACCAGCCGTGGGTGCTCCGCGGCGTCACCTTGCACATCCCCCACGGCACGGCGGTGGCGCTCGTCGGACTCAACGGCGCGGGCAAGTCCACCCTCGTCAAACTCCTGTGCCGTTTCTACGATCCGGACAAGGGATCGATTCTGTGGGACGGCGTGGATGTGCGCGACGTCGATCCGGTCGAGTTGCGGCACAGGATCAGCGCGGTGTTCCAGGACTTCATGGCCTACGACATGACGGCCGCGGAGAACATCGCCGTGGGGGATCTCGACGCACTCGACGACCACGACCGACTGCGCGACGCCGCTCGGCGGACAGGAGTCGATCAAGCCATAGCCGAGCTGCCGCGCGGGTACGCGACCTTGCTGTCACGGCGGTTCTTCACGGAGACGGAGAAGGAGGAGCCGGTGGACGGCGTGGTGCTGTCGGGCGGGCAGTGGCAGCGGCTGGCGCTGGCCCGTGCGCTGGTGCGCGGGCACCGCGATCTCATGATCCTCGACGAACCGTCCTCGGGGCTGGACGCCGAGGCGGAGCACGAGATCCACACCATGCTCCGCCGACACCACCGAGGCCGAACCAGCCTGCTGGTCTCCCATCGGCTCGGGGTGCTGCGCGAGGCCGACCACATCGCGGTGCTGTCGGAAGGTCGAGTGGTGGAAGAGGGCAACCACGCGGCTCTGATGGCTCAGGGCGGGAAGTACGCCCGGCTGTTCAACCTTCAGGCCGCCGGTTTCCGGCCCTCCGCCGAGCGACCGTACGCCGACGAGGCCCGGACGGGGACGTGATGCGTTCTCGGAAGCCCGGTGCCCGGTCCCTCGCCGGCGTAGCGATGCTCCTGGGCACGGTCCTGGCAGCCGCCGCCGTGTTCAGGCACCGCATGATCGTGGTCACCGTCCGGGGAACGAGCATGGCGCCCACCTACCGCGACGGTGACCGGGTCCTCGTACGCCGCACCACTCGCCTCGTTCCGGGACAGGTGATCGTGGTCGAACAGCCCGCCCCCGGAGGCCGATGGGCGACGGTGCCGCTGCCCCGCGGCGCCCGAGCCGCCGCCATGACCGCGAGGACATGGTTGATCAAACGGGTCACGTCCGTCGGCACCCCACCGAACGACGCGGTGTGGCTCCTCGGCGACAACGCGGAGGACAGCTTCGACTCACGCCACATGGGCTGGGTCCCCAGGCCTCGGGTCCTGGGCGTGGTGGTGCGGCCCAGACGCCCCCACCGGAGAAGCGCCCTGCCCGCCGAGCGGCGCTGACCGGGGCGCGCCGGCCGGTCCTGGCCCGTCCGACGGGCCGGCATGTTCCCCCGTGTCGCTGCGCGGTGTGCGTCACGAAGCGCTTGGCCCGTGTCCTGTGTGGTGAGGCGGACCAGCCGCTTGTAGCAGCAGATCACGGCCGCGAGACCGAGGAAAGCCAGGTGGTCACGGGAATGGCGCTCGTAGCGGTGGTTGAGGCGGCAGTGGCCGGCCGGCCGGGAGAGGGTCCGCTCGATGCCCCACCTTCTGCGGCCGAGACGTTCGCCGGACTCGATGCCCTTGCGGGCGATGCGCACGCCGATCCGCTTCCCTCGTAGCCATCTGCGCAGGTCGGCACGGTCGTACACCTTGTCCGCACGAAGTCGCCGGGGTTTGCAGCACCGGCCGCGGTGGGGGTCTGTGAGGATGATCGGGTGCCGCCTCGGGCGGCGGTCCGGCCCGAGGTACGACAGGCGCTGACGCCCCGAGTTTGCTCTGCCGACCACCGCTCGAGGCGGCGCGTGCTGCCGCCGGACCGGTGGGCGTGTCCCGATAGGAGCCCTTGCGACAAGCACCGTCACAGTCCGGACCGCCGCACCTGGCCGATGTCGGCCACCGGCGTTCCCGAAGCGCTCAGGAGACAGGCAAACGTTCAGCATGACCCACCCCACCCACCCCCGTCACCAGACGACCGCCCCACCCGAGGACGTCGTGCTCGGCGTGGACACCCACAAGGACATCCACGTGGCCGCGGTGATCACCACGGTGGAAGCCCTGCTGGACACCCGCAGCTTTCCGACCATCGAGGATGGCCACCGACAACTGCCGACTCGGGCTCGGTCCTTCGGCCGCCGGCCGCCTGCGGCGGGCCTGCGTGGAGTGCACCGGCTCCTGCGGCGCGGCACTGACGCGCTACCTGCACCGCGAGGGCATCACGGTCACCGAGGTCGACCAACCGGACAAGGCCACCCGGCGGCGCCGCGGCAAGACCGACGCGATCGACGCCGCGGCCGCCGCCCAGGCGGTGGTATCCGGCCGGGCCACCGCCACCGCCACCGCCAAGGCCGGCGACGGCCCGGTGGAGGCCATCCGCATGTTCAAAGTGGCCAAGACCTCCGCGACCAAGTCCCGTTCGCAGGCGATCAACCAGCTCAGGGCCGTCCTGGTCGCCGCCGACCCCGCCCCGCGCGAAGCGTTGAACGACCTGAGCAATCCCAAACTCATCCGGAAGTGCTCCTCATCCGGAAATGCTCCGAGCCGGAGGCCGCCGATGGCACTGCCCCAGCAGCGGCGGCCCGCCACACACTCCGGCTCCTGGCCCGACGCGTCCAGCATCTCACCGAGGAGATCAACGACCTCACCGCGCGGATCGCCACCGCCATCGCCGTCTGCGCACCGCGGCTGCTGGACCGTTACGGCGTCGGCCCGGACACCGCCGTCACCTCGCTGATAGCGGCCGGCGACACCCCGAGCCGAATGGGCAGCGAGGCCTCCTTCGCCGCACTCCGCGGCGTCAGCCCGCTAGAAGCCTCCTCGGGCAAGACCCGCCGTGAAGCCATCCGCTGCCTCAAGCGCCACGTCGCACGAGAGGTCCACCAGACGATCAGCCCGGCCAAGTGCAGTGCGAAATCTGCCGGTTGGCATCCACAGGGGCATCGAACTCGCGGTCCGCTACGAGGCGACCGTGCTGGTCGCAGTCCTCAACGAGTGGTTGTGACCAGGGGCGCCACCGTCAGGTTGCCGCCGCATAACACCGAACGGCCACCTTCTGCTCCGGGCTCCACTGCTGTTCGACTCTGCCCAGCAGCTGCCAGCCGAGCCGCTCGTACAGGCCTGCCGCCGCGGTGTCCGAAGCCACCACGTCGAGCACCGGATGCAAGCCACGATCCTGTGCTTCTGTGACAGCCTGCGCCATCAGCAGCGCACCGATTCCGTGGCCGCGGGCCCACGGGGCGACGAACAATCGGTTGACCACGACGGTCGCGTCGATACGCACCCCTGCGCGAGCGCTCCACAGCCCGGGAGCCGCGTCTCCCGCGGCGCTCTGGGACAGGCCGATATGGCCGGCCATGCGGCCGTCCAGTTCCGCCACCCATGAGGCGATGAGCGAGGGCGGTGTGAGCCATGCGCCCGGGAAGTCGGGCCAGTTCACCGGATAGCCGTCGTGCTCATGGACCTCTGCCAGCACCCGTACACAGTCACCGAGGTCGCGATCAGTCCGCTGTCGGACACACCGGAGTACGCCCGCGCCGGACACGCTCTCGCTCTTCACTGCGGCATGGAAACACAACCCGAAGGCCAGTGACCAGCGACTTTCGCAACAGACCCTAGGACAGTGAGAGAGCCGCTCACGGCTGTTTCTGTGAGGTCCGCGTGCGTGGGACTCGACCTCGCCCACGCGGTGAGAGAACAGGCTGACCGAGTGTGCAGCCTGCCCGCTGCACGGCGACATCGCCGGAACAGCGATCACGCGAACACCGAGATGAGCGCGGTCGACCTGGCCCGCCGGTCCCTGGTCGCGGCCCGGAAAGCGGCGAAGAAGAACGGCGGCCGGCGCAAGGAGAAGCCCCGAAGGCAGGCCCCGGGTGGTGCGGCGCGACAGCCGCGACCCGCTCGCGCTCGGAGAGGCGATCGCCGCGATGATGACCGAGCGGGCTGGAACGCCCCGGCCGTCTGCGGCGACGTGATCGCCCGGTTCGACAGCATCCTCGACGCGGCCGCGCCCGAGTGGTGGGTGGGCCCGGCGATCGCGGTCGCGAGGGAGCGGCAGACCAAGGCTCTGCTGTCGTGTCGGTGAGGACGGAGATTCTCCGAGTTGGTGAAGCCGTGCTGTCGTCCGCGGACAGCAGTGTCTGATTCTGGCTCTCCTGCCGTGTGTGGGTCAGGCTGTCGTGAGTTGGCGGCCGAGAAGGCGGGGCCCGACGCCGCGCACTTCCCCACCGCCATGAGGGAGCGGACGGAGTTTCGCGTCAGCCCCGGCCGAGGACGCAGAACTCGTTGCCCTCCGGGTCGGTCAGGACGACCCAGGAGACGTCACCCTGACCCACATCGGTCCGTATGGCGCCGAGGCCTTCGAGCCGGGCGACCTCCCTCGCCTGATCCTCGACGGGGTCGGACATCACGTCGAGATGGATGCGGCTCCATACGACCTCGTCGTCGGGCGTGCGACGAAACTCCAGATACGGCCCGACGCCCTTGACGGAGCGCAGCAGGGCGCGGTCGTCGGTCAGCTCGTGGACGGTCCAGTCGAGCGCCTCGCCCCAGAACCGGACCATGGCCCGTGGGTCGGCGCAGTCGACGACCACGGCGGCTATCGGCCCGGTGTCCCGGTAGAGTTCCCGGGGCTCCAGGACGCTGAACACGTTGCCCTCCGGGTCGGCCATCACCGTCCACGGCACGTCGCCCTGGCCCACATCGGCGGGCGTCGCCCCGAGCTCCTTCAGACGTGCGACCAACTCGGCCTGATGGGCGTCGGAGGTGGTGGCGAGTTCGAGGTGTACGCGGTACTTCACCGTCTCCGGGTCTGGGACGCGGACGAGATCGATGCAGACGGCGGACGGGTCCGGCCAGTCGAAGCCCACGGGTTCCAGGTTGGTGACGCCGGGCCCTTCGCTGGAAACACCCCAGCCGAGCGCCTCCGCCCAGAACCGGCCGAGCGCCGAGTCGTCCCGGGCCTTGAAGTTCACCTGAACAAGTTGCAGCGTCATGCCGCATACCCTAGGTGATCCCCCGTGGGACAGGCGTGCGAATTCTGGCTCTCCTGCCGTGTGTGGGTCAGGCTGTCGTGAGTTGGCGGCCTCGCGCCGGACCCGGTTCCACGAGGCACCCCGCTCGGCGCCCAGAACCTCGGTGGCCCAGGCGATCACGTGGAAGGGGGCCATGACCCGGATCGCGTCCGGGGCCCAGCGGGCCTCGGCGATCCAGCCGGCGCCGTCGGCACTGATGTGGGCGAGGCGGGCCGCGCGGTGGGGGCCGAGGTCGCCGAAGAAGCGGTCCAGGTGCCGCGGCACGGCGGACCGGGCCATCACCTGGTCCGGATCGGTGAGAACGCCGCGGACCAGGTCGACCTCGTCCGCGTCGGTGACCTGCCGCAGTTCGTCCAGGTAGGCCGCGAAGCGGACGTGCTCGTCCGGCTCCCGCAGGGGGTCGTGGACGGTCATGCGGCCTGGTCCTGTCGCTCGACCAGGACGCCGTTCTCGAAGCGGACGCCGGAGCGGACGAGAGCGACGAGGTGGGGTGCGGTGACCGCGCGCCGGCGGGCCTGGGCGGCCTCGGCGAGCTTGAACACCACCGTCGGGGCGGCGGCCGGGCTGCCGGCCCCGCGGATGACCTTGGTCCGCAGCCGCACCGTGCCGAGGGTCGACTCGATGGGATTGGTGGTCCGCAGGTGGATCCGGTGCTCGGCCGGGAAGCCGTGGAACGCCGGCAGTTCGTCCAGGTCGTCGGTGATCTTCTTGACCGCCTTGGGCCACTTCGCGCCGTAGGTGTTCTCGCTCGGGCGCGGGCACGAAGTCACCACTGGACAAGCCGTGCAGACAGAGCAGGGGCAGCACCTCGCTGATCTTCGGGAACTTCCGGCACCACGGTGGCTGGGGGCACCTCCCGGCCGAAGGCCGGGGGAGATCATCGACGAGAACCGCATCCGCTCACCCGTCGCTTCGTCGACGCGCTTGTCGTTCACCCGCGGCGCCCGCACCGCGACCGGCCCGGCCGCCGTGCCCGCGGTCCGCTCGCGGTGACGGCCGTCGCGGACCACCAGGCGCCGTCCGGCCTCGTCCCGCTCGGCCGCCAACTCGGCCGTGTGCTGCTCGACTTCCGCCTCCAGCGCCGCGGCGAGCATCCACCTCGCGCCCTCGCGGACGATCTCGTCCATCAGGGAGCCGGCCCCGGTGATTCCGTCCTCGTCGACCACGCTGAGCACGGACCTGCCTTCCCGACCCGCGGTGCAACGCGGGCCTGCTCGATGACCTTGAGTCGATCACTCGGGAAGGTACGCCCTCCGCGTTCCGCGAGGCACCCCTCCCGAGGCCGATCCGCAAGTTCTGAGCATTGCTCCGGCGTAGGAGCCGCCGTACCGGAGCCCCTCGCCACGCGCGGCGGCGCGGGAAGGAGTCCCGGAGTGCCCAGGGTCAGGATGCCCTGGCCCGCTGTGTGACGACGATGCAGGTGAGCACGGTGACAGCGGTGAGCGGAACAGCGGCGCTGAGTTGTTCGCCGAGCAGGAGCACGGCCCACACGAGCGTCAGCAGTGGTTGAGCGAGCTGAAGCTGGCTCGCCTTCGCCACACCGATGAGGCCCATGCCCTTGTACCAGACGACGAACCCTCCGAACTGCGAGATGCCGGCAATGTACGCCATTCCGAGGACGGCCTCCGTCGTGAGGTGCAGTGGCTCGTGCGGTAGCGCCCATGCGGACACGACGAGGTTGGCGGGGGCGGCGAGCACGACGCCCCAGGCGATGACGCGCCAGCCCGGCATGTGTGCCGAGAGCCGTCCGCCATAGGCGTAGCCCGCGGCGCAGACGAGCAGGGCGCCGAAGAGGTAGAGGTCCGCAACCGTCGGCTGTCCGTGGTTCTGGGAAAGTGTGAACGCGATGACGGTGACCGCGCCGGTCCCGGCCGCAGCCCAGAACGCCTTCGAGGGATGACGCCGGGTGAGGAGTGCGGAGATCGTCGCGGTGGCCATCGGCAATGCCCCGATGACGACCGCCGAATGCGCTGTGGACGATGTCTGCAGGGCGAGCGTCGTGAGCAGCGGAAACCCGATCGCGCAGCCACCCGCGACAATGGCGAGTGCGGGCCAGTCGGCGCGTGCCGGGAGTGGTGCCCGCGTCGCGAGGAGTGCTGCGAGTGCGATGGCGGCGGCCAGGACGCCGCGGACCCCTGTGGCGCTCCAGGGGCCGAATCCGTCGAGTGCCCACACTGTCCCAGGGAAGCTGAAAGAGAAACTCAGAACACCGAGTGCGGCGAAAGCGGTGCCGCTCGACAGTGGCGATACCGTGGATGTATCGATAGCGCTACGATCCGTTGTCATGAATGACAGTAGCAGTTCGCAGGAGTTGGCCCGCATCCTGGCGCGTGAAATCGAGGAATTACCAGCCGGGGCTCGCATCGCGACGCATCGCGCGCTTGTACGCCGCTTCGGGGTGAGCGCTACCACCGTCTCGCAGGCGCTGGCCCTCCTCACCCAGCAAGGGCTCGTCACCTCTCGTCCCGGCGCCGGCACCTACCGCGCCGAGACGCGCCCCGTGACACGCGCCGGAGACACGTCTTGGCAAGAGGCGGCTCTCGAACTGACGAACCGCATCGATTCGTCGACCGGTGCCTCGCGCGGCTTCAAGACGTCCGCGCTCCTGGGGACGCTCTCGGCCTCGGGACCGGACGTTGTCGACCTCAACGGTGGCTACCTCCACCCCGGACTGCAGCCGCTCAGCACGCTCGGTACCGCGCTGTCCCGCGCCGCACGGCGCTCGGAGTCGTGGGATCGTCCGCCCGTTGGCGGAGTACCCGAACTGCGTGACTGGTTCGCGTCCGACATCGGCGGTGGTCTCAGCCGACACGACGTCCTCGTCTGCGGTGCGGGGCAAAGCGCCCTGGCGACCGCTCTGCGTGCGCTCGGCCGGCCGGGCGACCCGGTCGTCATCGAGTCACCGACCTACCCGGGGACGATCGCGGCTGCTCATGCCGCAGGGCTGCGGACGATTCCAGTCCCGCTCGACAGCGAGGGGCTCCGCATCGACTACCTCGACGAGGCGCTCACTCGTACGAGGGCGCGCGTCGTCATAGTCCAACCGCTGTTCCAGAACCCCACCGGGGCAAGCCTCTCGGTGGGCCGGCAGCACGACATCCGCGACATCGCCCGCCGCCATGAAGCTTTCGTCATCGAGGACGACTTCGCTCGTCACATGGCGCACGCGGATGCCGGGCCAACGCCACCGCCGATGATCGCCGACGATCCGGACGGCACCGTCGTCCACATCCGGTCGCTGACAAAGGTGACGTCGCCGAACCTCCGCGTCGGCGCACTGGCAGCCCGCGGCCCGGTCATGGCGAGGCTGCGCTCCGCACACGTCATCGACACGATGTTCGTGCCCGCGCCTCTGCAGTACACGGCGCTCGAGGTAGTGGCCGCATCGGCTTGGAAGCGCGCTCTCGCCACGCTCGGCTCGGCCTTGAAAAACCGGCGAAAAGTCGCCGTCGATGCGGTTTCGGCAACGTTCGGCCCGCAGTCCCTCGCCCTTCGACCGCGCGGCGGCTATCACCTCTGGGTGTCACTGCCGGGCCACTTGGACGGCGGACAGCTCGCGGCCGCCGCGCTGGCGAAGGGCGTCGCCCTCACCCCAGGAGACAACTACTACCCCACCGACAGCAGTGCTCCACACATTCGACTCAGCTATGTAGCAGCACCGTCGGCCGCGGACATCGACGACGCCATCCGCCGTCTGGCATCTGCCGTCGCAGAAACGTGACCATTCTCCGCCTGCGAGACCCTGCGCACGTCTCGCGTGGCACTCGGGGGCACCACCGCCAAGCCGTGCTGACCGGTGCGTTCAACGGCACCGAACGCATCACCAAGAAAACGCTGGACGTCATCCGGCTCGACCACCTCGCCGATGAACACGCACGCCCCCGCTGATCCGCCCCGACGGCCGTCCGCACCAACACGGTGCGAGCAGGGACAAGACCATGAATCCGCCGGCCGGCGAGGACCTCGCCTCCCTCTGCCACCGGGCGTGGGGCACCCTGATCCCCTGTGCCGACCACCCAGGGTCGACGCCTCACCCCACCACGACGAGGTCCTCCACGAAGTCGCGCGGCAAGCCCGAGCACGCCGGCAGTCCCGGCAAGACGGACATCGCGGCCCCGGCGGCCTGGAAACAACCGTCCGCACGGCCCCGGTGAGTGCCGGCCGAGTGCCGCCCCTCATGTCCCTGCCCGACACCCAGGTCCGCGCGGTCGCCGAGCGGACCGCCACCACGGTCCGCGACACCGCCCCGACCCATGGCGAAGCCGCCCCCACAGGGCGCGTCATCATCTCCAAACTGCCCGGCCTCCGCACCGGCGACGCCCCGACCTCGGCCCCCCGACCGCAGCGGCACCCAAGTGAATGGCCGACCACGCCGCCAGCCGACCACGCCACCGGCCACGGCGGCTCTTCACCGACCGGGGCTACGACCACGACACGTACCGCCGCCTGCCGTGGCAGCGCGGCATCAAGCCACTCATCGCCCGGCGCGGCGTGCCACACGGCTCCGGCCTCGGCACCGTCCGCCGGGTGGTGGAACGCACGAACGCATGGCTCCAGGGCTTCCGACGTCTGCGGATCCGCTGGGACATCCGCGACGACGTCGACGAAGCATTCCTCAAGCCGGCCTGCCGCGTGATCACCTACCGACGCGTCCAAGCATTGCGTCAGCTCCTCCAAGCGGCGTGGTGCCTCGGTTGTCGGAGGCTTTCGGGGCCTTGGCGATGGCGCGGATGTCGAACTGTCGGGCAGCGGCCTGGGGGACCAGGGCCGCGGCGTGGCTCACCCGGCGCGCTGAGCTCACTGCCTTGGTCCTCGGTGCGGCATGGTGATCGACTCGTTCCCGGCCGCGCAGGGGCTCCTCCACGTAGTAGGCGAGCGGTTGCTCGGTGGGGAGTCCAAAGTTCAAGAGTCACCCGATGACATTCCCGGGAGTGCGCAGCCACACCTGCTGACGGTCCGGTGTGACGGTCAGCCCGAAGTTCTCGAGTGGCGGGCAGCCTTGGGAGAGGTACTCCGTCCACGCGGCCTCGGCGCGGTCCCACAGGTTGTCGGGCCCGTACTGCCACACCTCGAACTCCCGGTCGTTGGGGGCACCGGCAGCGGTCGCGGCGGACCCGTCCCGGCCGGTCAGCCATACCCGCTGCCCGCCGCCCTCGGCGGCATGGGTCAAGGTGACATCCGGCAGACGGGCGTAGGCGTACGCGCCGAAGCCGGGGGTGACCAGCCGGGCCGGATCCAGACCGGTCGCCGAGGAGCGCCCGGTGGCGGAGTCGACCGGTGCCGGGGAAAGCCGGTCGGCGCGGGCGGGCATGAACCACGCCTCACCGATCCACCGGCCGACCGCCGCCTGCCCATTGCCCCCGACGGTGAGAGCGATCAGGCCGCCGGCCCACACGTCCCGGTGCAGCGGAACCACGATCCGCCCACCCGGCGCGGTCTGCTCCACCCACGCCCACGGCACCCGCGCCACGGAACACGTGGCGATCACCCGGTCGTACGGGCCTCCCTGGGGGTATCCGGCCATGCCGTCCTCGCACACCACCAGCGGGGCACGGCCGACCGCCAAGAGCGCATCCTGCGCCTGTTCGGCGAGGACCGGGTCGATCTCGACGGTCGCCACCCGACGGTCGCCGACGCGGTGGGCCAGCAGAGCGGCATTCCAGCCGGTGCCAGTGCCGATCTCCAGCACTCGCCCCTCCATGTCGTCGACCTCGAGAGCGGCGAGCATCCGCGCAACCATCGACGGCATGGACGCCGACGACGTCGCCATCCCCGGTCCGTTCTCGGCGCCGTCGTCCAACTGGGTGACGACCGGTGCGTCGGCATACGCCAGATCCCACCAGGTGTCGGGATCCCGATCACGGTGAACAGGGGTGTGGCCGCCGGGGTCGTGCCTCCACACCTGTTCCGGCAGGAATGCGTGCCGCGGCACCGCCGTGAACGACGGCCTCCAGCCGGGGACGAGAGCACCGGAGGCGGTGAGGCCGTCAAGTAACCGAGCCTGACGGTCTCGCCACGCCGGCGCCAGCGTCGTCATGCGTACTTGCCGGTGCTCGGCCCACCATCAGGGGACGGTGGTGTCGGCGGTGGGTTCCACGGTCGGATCGGTGCGGGCTCGCCCTTGTGTTTCCCTTGGGTCATGCTCGATCTCCCCCTGTTTTTGAGGAACCACTGAGGGAACCGTAGCGATAGCACATCGTGCACGGGAGGAGTTTTCCGGCAATTCCACCGTGGTGTCCAAGCCGGCGAAACACCGACACGAGTTCGGTGATGTCTCCCGCGGTTGCCGCCGGTCAGCACCACCGCGGGCAGAATGCCGGCACCATCACAGATCACGTGGTGCTTGCAGCCCGGCCGGCCCCGGGCGACCGAACTCCGATCGGTCGTGGGCCGCCCTTGAGCGCACGGACGTGAGACCTGTCGATCACCGCCCTCGACAGGCCCGGGCGACCGGCGGCCCGCAGCGTCCCGTGCAGCCGCTGCCACACGTCCGCGTTGTTCCAGCCGCGCAGCCGCCGCCGGCACGTCATCCCCGAGCCGAAGCCCGGCCCGGCGGCAGCCACTCCCACCGGATGCCGGTGTAGAGGGGCAGGACCCATGCGGGCCGACCCGGGTCGGCCCCTGCACGGTCGGAAGTCCGGCTCGACGTAGTCGATGTCGGTGAACTCCACGATCAGCCCCGGCGCGCGGCGGCCGCCGTCCCTGGAGTACTGCTCCTGCCGGCCCTCGGCGACCACGGCCTGGAGCCGGGCGTCGGAGGCGCCGGACTGCTGGTAGTGGTGGACGGCCGCGCGCATGGCCGCGGCCACGTCGTCCGACCCCCAGTCGCTCTGGGTGTGCAGCCGGCCGCCCCTGCCACGATCGTTGTCCAGGCGGATCTCCTCCAGGAGCGGCTCGTCTCCGCTGGAGAAGACGACGGGGACGGTGCCGTCGTCGTCGAGGTTCGCCGACGGGGCCAAGACCCGCTCGGTGAAGGCCTGGACGGCGAAGGACTCGTACAGCTCCTCCATGATCCAGCCGTGGTCGAGGATCAGGTACACGGCCGCGCGTCGTCCTGCGGCTCCGGCTCGGGCGAGCGCCTGACCGGCCTGACGGGCCGGGCCCAGGAGCGCCGGCACCTGGGTCTCGACTTTGATCAGGTCCATGCGCCCGCCCGGAGGCTAGATGATCGATTCCAAGTCAGTGGCCATAGGCGGTGAGTGAGCGTAGGACGGGCTGTCCGGTGTGGTCGTTGTGCCAGATCGCGGCGGTCAGCGCGAGGGTGCGCTGCATGACGCGGGTGATCACGCCGCCTGGTGTGCGGCCTCGGTGCTGTTCGAGGTTGAGTTGGCCCTTGAAGGTCTCGTTGACCGACTCGATGACCTGCCGCAATGGTTTGAACAGCGGGGCACCGGGCCGTTCCGGCTCGCTCTTGCGGGCCGGCCGCAGCAGCCGGATGTCCAGTTCGGCAAGCTGGTCTTCGAAGGTGCGGCCGAAGTGGTTCTTGTCGCCGATCAGCGTCTGTCCAGGGCGGGCGGAGGTCAGGCCCGGTTCGGCGGCGAGCAGGTCCAGCAGGGTTTCGCGTTCGTCGGCCTTGGCGCCGGTCAGGGCGAACGCGACGGGCAGGCCCTGGAGGGTGCACATCAGGTGCAGACGCAGGCCCCGGAAGAAGCGGCTGTGACTGGCGCAGTACCCGTACTCGGCCCATCCAACCAGGTCGGAGCGTTTGACGGTCTCACGGAAGCGGCCGCATTCCACCGGGGTGGAGTCCACGATCCACACGTCGTCGCTCCATACCGAGGTGTCGGCGGCCGGCGGCCGGGCGACCTGCCGCAGCAGCGCGGCGGCCTTGCGCAGGCGCTTGTTGTAGCCGGGCTGCTGGGGCAGGTACGGGAAGAGGTGCCGCAGGTGACCGCGGGCGTGGCGGAGTCACCTGGCCTCGGAGGGGAAGCCGAGCATGGCCTGCATCATTGCCGGCGTGACGAGTTCGGCGTCGGTGAGCTGCGGGGCGATCCCCACGGCCGGACGCCATGGCACCAGACGCGGAGACGCTTTCAGCAGGTCGTCGGTCTTCACATAGAGTGCCGTCGCAAGGGTGTCCAGGTTGTTCGTCACAAAACGATCTTGTGGGCGCCCTGGTTTTCGTCTCCGGCGCCACCCCTTGATTTTGATCATCCGGTGAGTCTTGTCCCGCCACCGGTGCACAGAAAGGATCGTGGCATGTCCAGCGACCGCCTCATGCGCATCCACAGCGCCGAGTTCCGGGCCATGGCCGAGAGGGTCCTGCAGGTCACCGAGCTCACCTCCCGCCTGAACGTCCTGCCTTTCGAGGACGAAGCGGGCAAGGCGGAACTGTTCGAACAGATCCTCGGCAAGCCACTGCCGCCGAGAGTCACGATCTATCCACCCTTCTTCACGGACCATGGTCTGAACCTCGACCTCGCCGAGCGCGTCTTCATCAACCAGAACTGCACGTTCCTGGACTATGCCGGCATCCGGCTCGGCGAGCGCGTGATGATCGGACCGAAGGTCACGTTCATCACCAGCGGCCACCCGGTTGATCCCGAGGAGCGGCGGCTGTACCTCACCGGCGCACCCATCGACGTGGCGGAGAATGTGTGGAT
The DNA here is from genome assembly GCF_039533145.1 of Streptomyces macrosporus. Taxonomy (NCBI): domain Bacteria; kingdom Bacillati; phylum Actinomycetota; class Actinomycetes; order Kitasatosporales; family Streptomycetaceae; genus Streptomyces; species Streptomyces macrosporus. The sequence goes on along the minus strand of NZ_BAAASZ010000030.1, from coordinate 38,748 downwards.
CGGCGCCGGCGCCACAATCCTGCCCGGCGTCAGCATCGGCCGTGACGCCGTGGTCGCCGCCGGCGCGGTCGTGGCCGATGACGTTCCGCCGGCAAGCTTGGTGACCGGCAGTAAGGCAACCGTGCACCGAAAGTGGTGACGGCCTCTTCGGAGCCACGCCGAGCCCAACCGCGGGCAGCCATAACCCCATCGGAAGCCTGGAGTCTTCCCCCGAAGCAACCGGCTCCAGTCCAAGGTGTAAGGGACCCTCCGCTCGCTCCCCGACCCCTTGGAATTGATCATCTAGGGGGGAGGCGTGCCGGGCGTGGTGGGACGACCGTGGGCGGGGTCGGGGCGTCGGTTTCGATGGCGACGCCGTGGTCGGTGGCGGCGGCTTGGCGATCTCTCGCAGGCCGCCGGAACGGTTCGCTCCCACCGGTTGTTCCATCTGTCCGGTCAACGAGCCGACCACCACGTCCGACACGCTCTGATGCGCGTGGAAACGGGGTGCGCTCACAGGGACGGACAGCGTTTGCCCGACCACCGGACCCGGTACGGGACGTAACTCGGCTTCTTGTGGAAGTGCCGGTACCCGATTCCTGTGACCGCGGGATGCCTTGACCGATGACCGTCAAAGAGTATGGTCTAGACCAAGCGGGGGTGCGCCGCGAAACCGTCGACTGCCGGTGCCCCCACGGCCGGTTGTCGTGCTGTGCGGATGCCCCCCTTCATCTCGCTCCGCCCAGGCAAGCACGCGCGAGGAACGCGCGGGCTTCCACACGAAGGAGTCGCCATGAAGAGGAAAAAGAGGCTGGCCGCTGTCATCGGCGCGGGAATCGCCCCGCTCCTGGCCGTGAGCCTGCCGACCGGCACGGCAAACGCACACGGCTACATCTCCTCACCCCCGAGCCGGCAGGCCCAGTGCGCCGCCGGCATCGTTCCCTGCGGTCCCATCAAGTACGAGCCGCAGAGTGTCGAAGGGCCCAAGGGCCTGATGAGCTGTAACGGCGGCAACGCCGCCTTCGCCGAGCTCAATGACGACAACAAGGGCTGGAGGGTCACCTCCGTCAGCCGTACGACCAGCTTCACCTGGCGCCTGACGGCACGCCACGCCACCAGCACTTGGCAGTACTACGCGGGCGGCAGGAAGATCGCGGAGTTCAACGACGGCGGCGCCAGGCCGGGAGAGACCGTCACGCACCAGGTGAACTTCGGTGGTTTGACCGGGAAGCAGAAAGTGCTCGCGGTGTGGAACATCGCCGACACCGCCAATGCCTTCTACGCCTGCGTGGATGTGAACATTCGCTGACAGAGAGGCCGGCGACGGGCTTGGGCAAGGCGCAATCGGCAAGCGGGGGCCGTGGTGGGCGGTGTGCCGCTCATCACGGCCCCATCCGAACTCCCCTTTCCGCCTCGGTCGGATGTCGACGGAAGGGCACACGGGCAACCGCCTGTTGCGGCGGCGCGTGGGTGCGAGCCACCGTCCGGGGCTGCCCGGTCGAGCGGGAACCCACCACAGGACTGTCGAAGCGCCCGCCTGTGCGTCCGAGCGGTCCCCGAATCAGCGCGCAGAACCCCCCTCTCCGAGGGGAGGGGATCATTCGGGAGAAGGTGGCCGGCCCCTCTCGTGCCGCATGCCGAACGCGGAGTATGCGGCTGAGGTCGGCGCGGTCGGCAATGCACCGAGCGCCGTCCCGTGGGCGATCGGACCGCGGTTTCCGAGAAGGGAGTGGTGGTGCCCTGTGATGCGGCGGCGCAGCCGGCACAACGCATCAGGGCGAGCTTCTCGCTGAACCGGTTCCTCCCGCTTTGCGGTCCTCCGCATGAAAGACGTGTCGAAACCTCGCGACGGCGTTGTCCGCGCCCTCCAACCTGGTCTTCGGTCAGGACCAGGCCGTCTGCTTCCTCGCCCACGCGCCGTCGGCACCGCGTCGGCCGCCCTGGTGAAGGCGGCCGACGCCCGCTGGGGACCGGTGAGTGCTTCCGGACCGCATCGAGCGGACGGGACCACCGGTACGAGGGCCACCGCTGTCTCGGCCGGTGCCGACACATCACTCCGACCGTGCTCGCCCACGACTTTCCGACCGCTGCCACCGGCACCACCCGCGCGGTCAACCGTCCTCGGCCGAGGGTCCGGCCGGGACACCGGGCCGGGGTGGTCCTCCGCCACAGTGGTGCGGCCGCCGGGCCGCCGAAGGCCCGGCAGCGGGGCGGCGTCGCGAAGAGGAACGTCGCAAGGAGGAGGCAGAGTGACACACGACCCGGTTCCGCTGCACCGGCTCGACGTGCCCACACCCCATGTCCTGCCGTTCGCCATCGGTACCTTCGACACCATCGGCCCGCTGTCGCGGGCGGCCTTCCCGCACCGGCACGTCTTCTACGAGATCGTTTACATCACCAGCGGCCGGGGGGCACACGTCGTCGACATGGTGCCCTGGCCGGTGCGTCCGCCGAACCTGTGCCTGGTCGTTCCCGGACAGGTGCACCACTGGCAGGGGGCCTCGGGTCTGGATGGGTGGGTGGTCCTGTTCACCGACGACTTCCTGCTGGCGCATCCGGAGGACCGGGATGCGCTGCGGGCACTCAGCGAGCGGCCGTGGATGTGTCCCGCCCCCGACGAGGCGGCCGGGCTGGCGGCGCTGTTACGGGAGCTGGAATGGGAGTACCGCATGCGAGCCGACGGTCACGCCACGGTTCTCCAGGCTTATCTGCACGTACTCGTCGTGCGGGCGGGCCGTCTGCCCGGCCGATTGGCGCCCGCCCCGGCGGCGGGCTGGGTGGCCGGACTCGTCCGGGACTTCGATGAGCTGCTGCGATACCCCGGTGCGAGGGGGTGGTCGGTGCGCGAGTGCGCGGCATGGCTGGGAGTGTCGGTCGGCCACCTCACCGAGGCGGTCAAACGCGTCACCGGCCGCACACCGGGACAGCTCCTGCGGCAGACACGGGTGCTGGAGGCCAAGCGTCTGCTGGCGAGCACCGAGCTGACGGTCGGCCAGGTGGCCCGCCAGACGGGTTTTGCGGACCCCGCGTACTTCTGCCGCTTCTTCAAACGAGAGACCGGCACCAGTCCCGGTGCGTTCCGCCGCAGCACCGCCCGGAATCACCACGGTCACCGAAGTATGTCCATCGCCCCTCCCGAAGAACCCAAATAAGTTCAGACCTGCTCGTGAAAGGTCCGTACTAGCCCTGACTTTCAGGAGAAACCGTGGCAGAGGACAGCACCCCTCGCCCCCAACGGCGTCCGGCCACCCCCAGCCGCAAGAGCGTCCTGAGAGGAGCCCTGCTGGCCACCGGCCTGCCGCTGTTCCTCGGCGGCGCGCCGGCGCTCGCCCGCAACCTCAGGCCGTCCGCAGGAGAGCAACTTCCGTTGACTCCGTACTGCGACGACGGTGACGACCCGACACCCCCGCAGATGGAGGGCCCGTACTTCAAACCCAACTCGCCGCGGCGCTCCTCGCTGATCGATGCCGGCACACCGGGCACACGACTGACCATCAGCGGTTACGTGTTCGGACCGACGTGCCGGCCGCTCCCGAACGTCCTGCTGGATTTCTGGCAGGCGGACGTCAACGGTGCCTACGACAACACGGGGTACCGGTTCCGGGGCCATCAGTACACCGACGAGCAAGGCGCCTTCAAGCTGGCCACGATCGTCCCGGGACTGTACCCAGGGCGCACCCGACACGTCCACGTCAAGGCGCAGGCTCCGGGACACCCCGTGCTCACCACTCAGCTGTACTTCCCCGGCGAACCGCGCAACAGCACAGACACGATCTTCGATCCTGCGCTGCTGATGACCGTACGGCCGGTCGGAGCGGCACGGGAGGCTACTTTCGACTTCGTCCTGAACGTGCCCCACACTCCTCCGCCCTCCCCTCCCCCCGGGGGCACCTGGCGCACCGGCGTCGACTACCGGCCCGGCGCTCGGGTCGAGTACGGCGGCTTCTCCTACGAGTGTCTTCAGGGCCACCTCTCGCAGCCGGGATGGGAGCCACCGAACGCCCCTGCCCTGTGGCGGAGGATCTGACCCGTCCACTCGTGCGCTTGCGCCCCTCCGGCACAGGGGGGCGCAAGCGCACGAGCACCCGGCCGAGCCCGACCCGGACGGGCACACCGTCGACGCCGCCCTCGCCGCGCTCTTTCCCGGCGTCACCGAATTCCGCACCCGCACGGCAGGCACTCGGAAACACCGCCCTGTACCGCCCGCTCGGTACCCCCAGTCCCGCCGACCCGGGCCGCCGATCCTGGCGAGGCGGTCGCGCCCCGCCTGCCGATGAAGCAGGGGAGCGGGCGGTCCCACACGTCCTCCCCCTATCTCGAGGTTCGCTCCGGCCGCCGCCGTGGCGCGGGCCTGGAGCCGGGTGCGGGTGATGTTGGCGTCGTAGCCGGTGTGCCGGGAGAGGATCTTGCCGGTGGCCTCGCAGATGTCCGAGCAGTCCATGGTGGCGCGGATGCACTTGCGCAGCTCGGAGATGCAGCGCTCCATGGCCCCGCGGTCGACGCCGCCGAGATCGGCCGGTCAGGTCCGCAGCATGTCCTTGACCATCGTGGTCATCGCCACCGCCTCTCTTCCGTCCACCAGGCCGGCGACCGTGCCGCACCGGCCCGTGCGTGTTACGCCCCCCGGTGGCCCGATCCCACCACGGACAAACACGTCACCGGCCGGAGCCCACGACCGACGCGGGACGTCCGCCCCGGAACCGAAGACGCCAACGGCCCGCACTCTGGTCTGTACCAATAGCGCTCCCGTGTATTGCCTGAGGCCGAACGGGTGGCCCAAGCTGTCCGGCATGGACCTGGAACTGCGCCACCTGAAGACGATCCGGGCGATCGCCGACGCGGGCAGTCTCACCCGGGCCGCCACGGCTATGGGACTGGCCCAGCCCGCGCTGAGCACACAGCTGAAGCGCATCGAACGAGCTCTGGGCGGACCGCTGTTCTTCCGGGGGCGGAACGGAGTACGACCGACCGCGCTCGGTGAGCTGGTGCTGGACCGGGCCTGCGTGCTGCTGCCCGCGGTGCGCCAACTCCAGGAGGAGGCGGCGCGGTTCGCGAGGGCATGGGAGGGCATGCCGCGTTTCCGCCTCGGCGCCACGCACGGACCGCTGTTGGGCGGGCTGGTGGACCGGCTGGAGGCGGCCCACCCGGGAGTGGCCGTGACCACGCGGACCTCCTGGTCGGAGCGGGAGATCGCCTCGCTGGTGCTCGATGGCCGGGTGGACTTCGCGCTGGTGGGAACGTGTGGGGAGAGTCCGCCGCCGGCGGCGGACCGGCTGGTGTGGCGGTGCCTGGCCGTCGATCCGGTGTTCGTGATGCTGCGCCGGGACCATCCGCTGGCGGACCGGCGGGTCATCGAACTGGAGCGGCTCGCGGACGAGTCCTGGGCGGACGTGCCCGGGGACGGCTGCTTCGCGGACTGCTTCACCGCCGCCTGCACCCGTGCCGGCTTCACTCCCGCCCGGGTCTACGAAACCGACCTCGCCTCGTACGTCCACCTGGTGCAGGTGGGACGTGCGGTCGGGCTGTGTCGGGCGACGTTTCCGCCGACCCCGGGAGTGGTGACCCGGCCGCTGGCCGGCACGCCGCTGAGTTGGCGGCACCTGATCGGCTGGTACCCGGGCTCGCCCGCCGCGGACGTCGCCACCTCGGTGGTCGGGCAGGCCCGCGCCGCGCACACCGAGGCCGCCGCGCGCAGCACCACCTACACCGCCTGGCTGGCGGACCATCCCGGCTTCGGCACCGTGTCCTCGACGACCGTCTGACCCCGCACGCCGCCGCCCCCGAACGGTCCGGAGCACCCTGGCCGGCTCCCTGCCCCAGGCCCCCATAACGCCGTGGGAGGGGGCGAGCTGACAGCTCTTCACCCGATGTGTCCACAGCTACGGTTTCGGACACCCCAACGAAACCGAGGAGACACACATGCTCCACAGACGCGTCATGGGTTTGTGCGCCGCCGCTCTGACGGTCGGCGCGCTCACCCTGGCCGGACTGCCGGGCACCGCGACGGCCGACCCCGCCCCGTACTCGGCCGGGGAAATCCCCTCGGCCCTGGAGGCGGTTCCGACAGGTCTGCTCAAGGCCATGCAGCGCGATCTCGGCCTCACCACCGACCAGGCGAAGGATCGGCTGATCAACGAGAGCAGGGCGGGAGCGACCGCCGGCGCGCTGCGGCTGTCGCTCGGCGACGACTTCGCCGGTGCCTGGGTGAAGGGCGCCTCGGCCACGACACTCACGGTGGCCACCACCGACGCCTCCGACACGGCCGCGATCACCGCCCAGGGTGCCCGGGCCGAGGTCGTGGACCACAGCCTGGCCGAACTCGACGCTGCCAAGACCGCACTGGACAGGGCCGCGAAGAAGCACGCCACCGTCGCGGCGCCGGTCTGGTACGTCGATGTGAAGACCAACTCGGTGACCGTACACGCCTCGAAGCCCTCGGCCGCGGAGTCCTTGACAGCCGCCGCCGGCGTCGACCGCGATCTGGTGCGCGTGGTGAAGTCCGCCGAGCGACCGCGGCCGCTGTATGACCTGAGGGGCGGCGACGCGTACTACATGGGCGGCGGCGGACGCTGCTCCGTCGGTTTCCCCGTGACCAGGGGCAGCACGCAGGGCTTCGCCACCGCCGGACACTGCGGCCGTACCGGCACCACCGTCTCCGGCTACAACCAGGTCGCGCTCGGCGCTTTCCAGGGTTCGTCCTTCCCCGGCAACGACTACGCCTGGGTCGCGGCCAACGGTAACTGGACCGCCACTCCGTACGTGAAGACCTCCAGCGGCACCGTCCAGGTCACGGGCTCCACACAGGCGGCGGTGGGCGCCTCCGTCTGCCGGTCCGGCTCGACCACCGGCTGGCACTGCGGCACCATACAGCAGCACAACACCAGCGTGACCTACCCCGAGGGCACCATCACCGGGGTGACGCGCACGACGGTGTGCGCCGAGCCCGGCGACTCCGGAGGCTCGTACATCTCCGGCAACCAGGCCCAAGGCGTGACCTCCGGCGGATCCGGAAACTGCCGCACCGGCGGGACGACGTACCACCAGCCGATCAACGAGATTCTCTCCGTGTACGGGCTGATGCTGAAGACCTCCGCCGGAACTCCGCCCACCGATCCGCCCGGCGAGGACCCGGGCGGCACCTGGGCCCCCGGCCAGGTCTACAGCGCCGGTGACCAGGTGACCTACGGGGGTGCCACCTACCGTTGCCTCCAGGGCCACCAGGCCCAGGCCGGGTGGGAGCCGCCGAACGCGCCGGCGCTCTGGCAGCGGGTGTGACCCCCATCCGAGCCACTCCTGGACCGCCCAGGTGCGCGGGCGGGTAAGCGTCCGGAGGGTGCTCGAGGGAGCGCCCTCCGGACGGTCCCGTATGCCGGCCCGGTCCACGGGGCATCCCGGTCGGCGTGCGGTGCCACCCCGGTGACCTTGCTGCCCCGGGGGCCCGGACGCGGACGCCGGCCCGGCACACCCGGCTCCACCCGTCCCCGCTGTCGCCTGCGCTTCATGCCCATCGGGCCGTCCTGGCCCAACCCGGTGGACGGTGGTTCGCCGAACCGACGAACCAGCGGATACGGCGAGGCGTCCACACGACCGGCCAGGTGCTGGAGAAGGACAATCCGGTCCCGGATCACCGGACGGAACACCGAGCCGCGGGCCCGGCGGTGGTGCACGAGCCGGCCGAAGGTCCGCTCGACCCCCCAGCGACGTCGACGCCGAGGCGGGCGCCGCCGTCGATGGCTCCGATGCGGTGGCCGGTGTCGGTCCAGACCGTGGTGACCTGCGGGTGGGCATCGGCGATCCGCGAGAGCAGGTGGATGTCGCCGGCGCTGTCGGACACGTTCGCCACGGTGACGAGCACGGCCGGCAGCGGGCCGAGGGTGCCCACCTCGAGACGGCGTGTGCGGCCGGCGATCTTCTTGCCGGCGTCGATGCCCTGCCCGATGATCGGCACGTTCGCGGAGGTCTTGACGCTCTGGGCGTCGAGTACGCAGGCGCTCGGCTCGGCATCACGCCCTTCGGTTTCCCGTACGAGGCGGCGAAGGAGTCCGTGGACGGTCTCCCCGGGAGGGAAGTCGTGCGGGAGGTGGCGCCAGGGGACGCGGTGCGGCCCACGGAGAGGATGGCGTCCATGATGCGGCGCAGGTCGTGCCGGGCGGGCGCCCGATGCCCAGGGCCCCGCTGCGGCGCTCGGTGCGCCGGGCGGTCGGCGTGGGTTCGATCGGTTCCCTGCGGGCGTCGGACAGGTCGCTGGGGTGAAGCCTTTCGCTTTCCGAGCGCGAGCGGTCCTCACCGAGTGGTGGTGGCGTACTGCTCCGACGACAACTCGAACACCCGTACTCGCCGACCACAGGTGGGATTGACGGTCTCACGGACCGGATGCATCCCCAGTTTGGTCATGACCCGTTCGGAGGCGTCGTTGCCCACTTGAGCGATGCTGACGAGCCGCTCCAGCCCTCGCTCTTCGAACCCGAACCGTACAGCGGCCGCGGCGGCCTCGGTGGCCAAGCCCTGCCCCCAGTGGGAACGTCCCAACCGCCAGCCGACCTCAACCGCCGGCAGTACCTCGGGCAAGAAGTCGGGCACCGACAGGCCGGTGAACCCGGCCAGTTCGCCAGTGGACCGGATCTCCACGGCGAACAGGCCGAAACCCTGTGACTCCCACTCGCTCTCCCATGCCTGGATCCCGTCGCGAGTCTGCTGTTCGTCACGGACGCTGCCGTCACGGATCCACCGCATGACCTCGGGGTCGGCATTGATGGCAGCCATGGGCGCAACGTCTTCCTCGCGCCAGCGACGCAGGATCAAACGGGGAGTCTCAAGCGTGACTATCCAGTCATTCTGGATCGCACATGGGCTCTCCACCATCCTCACCAGGCACTTTCAATACACGCCCGCAGAACGTGTCCTCTGTGGGAGGCGGATCAGTCGCTGGTGGCAGACCAGGGCGGCGGCCAGGCCGAGGAAAGCCAGGTGGCTGCGGGGACGGCGTTCGTAGCGGAGGTTGAGTCGACGGTAGCCGGCCGGCCAGGAGACGGTCCGCTCGATCACCCGGCGGCGTCGTCCCAGTCGTTCGCCGGACTCGATTTCCTTGCGGGCGATGCGCACGCCAATCCGCGACGGTTCGGGAGAGATCGAGGAGGCCGGCCCCGCCGCCGCGTGAACGGCCCCGGCCGGCACCCGGTACTCCGGCCGGGTCCCCCTTCCCGGTGCCGCTGACGGTTGGGCCCCTGGGACCCGTGAGACGGCCCGTCCAGTGCCGCCACAGCGATGATCACCGAGCGCGGAGTGATGCTCCGGTAAGTTGCGAAAGAGGTGTATGCGGGCGATCAAGGCGAAAGGGTCCGGCGGTGCACGACGACGAAGTCCTCGACCTGTTCCAGCGCTGCTCCAACCGCGGCCGTTGGGGACAGGACGACCAACTCGGCACCTTGAACTACATCACCGACGCCAAGCGCCGGCAGGCGGCGCACTTGGTACGCCGGGGCAGGACCGTGACACTGGGTCGGGATCTGGCAACGCGCACCGACCAGGCCGACCCGGACGCCGTGCTGCACCTCATGCTCAGCGATCCGCACCTGCCGATGGCCGCGGAGGGCTACCTGGGCATGCGGATCCACGGCTTGGGCACTCACCTCGACGCACTCGCCCACGTGCAATGGGAAGGCACCTGCTACAACGGAAGGGCGGCATCGGAGGTCATCGACCGTGACGGCCTCGCCTTCGCCTCCATCCACGCGCAGCGCGACGGGATCTTCACCCGTGGGGTGCTCCTGGACGTCGCCCGAGCGCGAGACGTGCGGTGGGTCGAGCCCGCCGACATGGTGACGGTGGAGGACTTGGAGGCCGCCGAGGAGTGGGCCAACGTGCGCGTGGAAAGGGGGGACGCCCTCTTCGTCCGCGTCGGCTTGGACGTGCTCCAGTCCGCGACGGGATTTCGCGACGTGTCCGAGCGGGCCGGGCTGGACGCCCGGTGCGTCGAGTGGTTTCACCGCCGCGAGATCGCCGTCTTCGGAGGCGACTGTGTGGAGAAGATCCCTTACCCCAGCGCTCGGTTTCCCCTTCCCCTCCACCAGATCGGCCTGGCGTCGATGGGGCTCGTCCTGCTGGACTGGCCCGAGGTCGAGGAGCTCGGGACCGTCTGCGAGGAACTTGGGACATGGGAGTTCCTGGCCACCGTGGCACCACTGCCCCTGCCCCGGGGAACGGGCTCCGCGGTCAACCCCCTGTGCGTGTTCTAAGACCGTGTCCTAATGGTCCTGATGCGATGAGCCGGCCGAGTCGCTGGTGGCAGTACAGGGCGGCGGCGAGGCCGGGGAATGCCAGGTGGTTGCGGGGGTGGCGTTCGTAGCGATGGTTGAGCCGGTGGTAGCCGGCCGGCCACGAGATGGTGCGTTCGACGACCCAGCGACGTCGTCCCAGCCGTTCGGCGGACGATCCTGCTAACGCGCCACGCGGTAGCGGAGGTAGACGACTCTCGAGTTGAAGGTGCGGGTCTCGACGAGTTCGAGATCCACCCGGCGCTCGCGTTGAGGAAAGAACGGAATGCCACCGCCAACCAGCACCGGGTAGACCATGGCCCGGTACTCGTCGATCAGGCCCAACGCGGCCGCCTCGGCGGCGAGGGTCGCGCCGCCGATCGCGATGTCGCCCTCCCCCGGCTCGGCTCGCAACCGCTCGATCTCCTCCGCCAGGCCGCCGGAGGCCAGGCGGGCATGGCCCCGCACCGCCGACAGCGTGGTCGAGAACACCACCTTCGGGAGCGGCTTCCAGAGCGCGGCCCACTCGAGCATGGAGTCGTCAAGCGATGGATCCTGGTCGGCGGTCTCCCAGTACAGCATCGTCTCGTACAGCCGTCGTCCCAACAGGTGGACGCCGACCTCTCGAATCTCGTCGATCCAGAAGCGAAAGACCTCCTCGTCGGGCACCGTCCAGTCGAAGTCGCCGTCCGGCCCGACGATGTAGCCGTCAAGCGAGACGCTCATCGAATAGGTCACGCTGCGCATCAGACGTCCTCCTCGGTAACGGGTTCGACAGTACGACCGCCGGACGCCGCAGGACTCATCGCGACTCGCGGGGTCCCCTCGGCCGAGTCACCTCACGAGATCATTTCGTTGAGAAAACCTCAGTGGGGCGGCGGGCCCGGGAGCCGCGGTTTCGGAAGAGGGAGCCCCCGGGCTGGTGTGGACGTCATGCCGCTGATGGCGTAATGGCCGGTCGGGCCGTTTGGCCGCGTCACGCTGTGGGCCTTCGGCCTTGATCACGGTCGTGTCAGGGGCCCGAGGGACGCAGGTCGCGTGACTCGATCGCCGGCTTTTCACCGGAGAGAAGAACGGGCAGAGGCGCAGAGTGGTTCAGTCCCATACTCGCTTGGGCCGCCCCCCCCACCTCCTGGGCCGGGGGCACGGGGGGGTGATCCGGTACTCCGGTCCGATTGCTCAGGGTTCCTGCCTGCGCGGCATTGTTCCTCGGCCTGTACGGCGGATCCCTTTCCCCCAGCCGGCACAGGGTGCCGTGTACGCGGGGCTCCTGCGGGCGAGCGAGCCGGCGCGGGTGACAGCGACGCCGTCCATCGGGGCAGCATCGTGCCGCCCTGCGGGGTGGTGCACCGTAGTGGAGCGTCCTGGACAGTTGTCGGCGTCCGTGGCCGGCGGCGCGGCGCCGGAGGGGCGCAGGGGTACCCGGACTGTGGGATGCATGGCCGGCCGGTCCAGGGAAACTCCGGGGCTACGGAGGACCGTCACAGGCGGGCGCAGTGCACGTTGCGCGGCGGTCGGCGAAAGGGGCGTCCGGAAATGAGCGCGAAGGGAGCTTTCGGAACCGTTCACGGCCGGACAGAGCAGGTGGGAGACGTCTCCTCCGCTCCGGGCGGGCTGCTGGACGTGCCGGGTGTCGCGGCCGTCGCCCTCGATGCGGACGGGCGGATCGTGCTGTGGAGCCCGCAGGCCGAGGCTCTGTTCGGCTACACCCCCCAGGAGGCGCTGGGCGCCGGTACGCGGCCCGGCTGCTGCTCGAGGAAGAGCACCGGGAGCAGGCGATCGAGCTGTTCGCCCGGGTCATGGCGAGCGGCGGGAGCTGGGCCGGCGGTTTTCCCGTCCGGCGCAAGGACGGCCACACACGGATGGTGGAGTTCCGCAACATGCGGCTGGAGGACGGCCGAGGGGACCGCTACGCCTTGGGCATCGCCACCGACCAGGCCACGCTGCGGGAGGTGGAGCGGGGACCGGCGCTGTCGATGCGCCTGATCGAGCAGGCTCCGATCGGGCTGGCCGTTCTCGACACCGACCTGCGGTTTGTGGCCGTCAACCCGACGTTGGAGCGGATCAACGGTCTGCCGGCCGCCGACCACATCGACCGGCGCCCTCACGAGGTCCTGCCGCATCTGGACACCGACATCGAATCCGTGATCCGCCAGGTGCTGGAGACCGGAGTCCCGCTGCTGGACCGGCCCGCCGTCGGCCGCACCGCGGCCGACCCCGACCACGAGCATGCCTGGTCGGTCTCCCGCTACCGGCTGGAGGACCCCGGCGAACGGATACTGGGGGTGGCCGCCTCGATCGTGGACGTCACCCGTGGACGTCACCGAACGGCGCCGGACGGGGAACGAGGCGGCCCGGGCCCGGCGGCGACTCACCCTCATCGCCGACGCCTCCCTGCGCATCGGGACCACGCTCGACCTCGAGCAGACCGCCCGCGAGCCGGCCGAGGTGTGCGTGCCCGACCTCGCCGTCGAGGTCGGCGGCGACTGGTTCGACGCCATCCCCCTGGCCGGTGACAAGACCGCCCTCGTGGTCGGCGACGTCATGGGCAGCGGCATCAACGCCGCCGCCACCATGGGCCGGCTCCGCACCGCCACCCGCGCCTACGCCGACCTCGACCTCTCCCCCACAGAGATCCTGGAACGCCTCGACCACACCACCACCCGTCTGGAGGAGGCCATCGCCACCTGCGCCTACGCCGTCCACGACCCGCACCGCGCGCGGTGCCGCATCTCCCTCGCCGGTCACCTGCCCCCCGCCCTGGTCCGCCCCGGCCGCGCCCCCCAACTGCTCGACCTGCCCACCGGCGCACCCCTCGGTGTCGGCGGCATCCCGTTCCAGACCACCCCCTTTGATCTGGGCCCCGGTGACCGGCTGGTGCTCTACACCGACGGCCTGGTCGAGACCCGAGACCAGGCCGTCGATCAACACCTGAACACCCTCCTCGGCCTCCTCGACGACCCGGAGCGTCCCCTGGAGGAGACCTGCGACCGGCTCCTGCACGCCCTGCGCCGCCCCGACGACCACGATGACGTCGCCCTGCTCGTCGCCCAGGTCCGGCCCCTCCCCGACCACCAAGCCTCCCGGCCCTGACGCGCCGAGCGGTGTCCGCGCGGGCCCGTTCGCGGGCGTCGGCCGGCCGGGTAAGGACCACCATCGGGTGGTCGAGCACCACGCCGGTGGTGTCCGTCAAAGCGGAACGAGCTCACACGTCGGACCGAACGTCCCGGCCACGGCAGTAGACTGCCAGGCAGCGAGCCGAGACTGGCGGCGGTGCCACAAGGGGGCGGATGTGGCGGGTTCAGCTGGTGCGACGGAGGGCCGTGCCGCGCTGGTGCGGCGGTTACGGTCGAGTGAGACTGCTGTCTGGTCGGCGGCGTGCCTGGCGGGCTGGGGCGTGTTCTTTCCGCTGCTCGGGCCTTGGCCGGCACTGGCCGGTCTGGTGATCCCCTTCGCTGTCTTCTTCCCGTCTCCCTCGCTTGCGGCGCTGTGGCGGGCGCGGAAGGGCCGAGTCGCCTTTGCGTGGTCGTGGCGACGGCTGATGCGCGTGCAGACGCTCGCGCTGCCGCTGACCGCACTGGCCTTCTCCTGTGGCGTGCTCGTCGTGGCACCCGTCGACACCCTGGCCTTCTGGATTGCACTCGTGTCCCTGCCGGCAGAGGTTGCCGCGTTCGCTGTGTGTGGCGCGGTCGAGGTGCGTGTGGCAGGCGTCCCCGCCGATCGAGAGGGAACGAGCCCCAGGCTGCGCGCCGTACGGCCGTCCGTGTCGTCTCTCGTTGTTGTGGCACTGCTCACCGCCGTGGGGTCCGGGGTGTGTGCCTGGGTGGTACGAGACAGCGTGCGGACGGTGATCGCGGGAGCCAGTGTGCCTGTCTCGGATCAGGCCGAGAGCATCGCGCGGTGGATCGACGCACAGGTCGCCTCGAGTGTGTTCGGACCGACGTACGATCGGCAGTGGTACTGGGCGTTCCTGGTGGGCGCCGCCGGTCTGCTGGCCACCGGCTGCTGCCTCCTGCTGCGGAACGCGCTCCTGCAGGCCACGAGCGAGACCGACCCGTTCCACGGTGTTCCCGGGGCATTCGGGATTCCTGCCGAGCCCACCAGCAAGGTGTTTCTCAGCTACTCCCGCAAGGACTCCGCCTACGCCCGCAGGTTGTGTGCCCGTCTGGAGGAACGGCTGGGTGAGCTCTGGGTTGACTGGCAGGCCATCCACCCTTCTGAGGAGTGGCGCGAGGCCATCGCCGAAGCCATCCGCACCTCGGACGCATTCGTTGTGCTGCTGAGCCGGGACGCCCTGATGTCCCCGTACTGCTGGGACGAGTGCCGGCAGGCGATCGAGCTGCGCAAGCGAATCCTTCCCGTGGTGATCGACCCGGAGCTGGAGCGCGGCAGCACGAGCGGACTCATGCGGGAGCGCGGTTGGGGAGAGCTGACGGCATACCAGAACCTGTCGTTGGTGGAACCCGACGAGGAACAACTCGCCCAGGGCATCGAGGACATCGTCGCCTTCGTCCACCAGCACCACCGGTGGGTGGCATTCCATGTTCGGCTCGGTGTGCTGGCACACCAGTGGTGGGAGGGAGGCCGCAGCGATGGGCTGCTGCTGCGGGCCGACGAGTTGTCCGTGGCCGAAGCGTGGCGGCGGCGCACCCCGGATGAGGAGAATTTCCACACCGGGCTCACCGAGAAGCAGAGGCGCTACCTGGAGGCCAGCCACAGCTCCGTCCGGCGGCGCACGCTCCGCGTCCGGTCGGCCCTGGCCGCGGGCACGGCCGCGATCGTCGGCCTGTCCGGGCTCGTCGCTGCCGGACAGGCCGACGCGGAGGCCCAGTACCGGGCCGCGCTCTCCCGCAAGTTGGCCGCCATGGCGGCCGGCGACGTGTTCGGCACCAATCCGGAGAGGGCGCTGCAGTACGCGTTGGCCGCCCGAGGACAGGCGGACACCGCCGAGGCACAGAACGTCATCGCCGAGCAGCTGGCCAACTTCAACCGGGTGCGCACCGTCGTCGCCCCGGGTGACGGTTCCGTGGACGAACTGGTCCTCAGCCGGAAGGGAGACGTCCTCCTCATCGCCCGCGGGGACACCACCGAGGTATGGGACGTGCAGCGGGCCCGGAGCCGGGGGCTGCTCCAGGGCAGTCCGCTGTGGTCCGACCGAGGCGGCGCCGGTCCTCTGTCGGCAGACGGCCGGACGGTGGCGTTGCTGGTGGACGGCGGAGCACGTGTCGATCTGGTCGACACCAGGACGCTGCGTGTCAGGGCCGGCTTGTCCGATGTTGAAGAGGGTCGCCCGATGGACCCGAGCGGAGGGTTGAGTCCGGATGGTGAGCTTCTGCTGGCCGGCTCGTTGCCCAGGCCCTCGAACGAGTCCGTCAACGTGGTGTGGGATGTGCGCCGTCATCGCATCGTCAGGAAACTCACCTGCTTCGTTGAGGGCATGGCGCCCTCGGGGCGGAGGGTCCTGTGCAGGGACGGCGACCGGTTCAGGCTCATTGACCTCATGACCTCCGAAGCAGAGACCATCGAAGCCGGCAGCTCCTCTTTCGTGGGCTTCACTGCCGACGACGGGGTGCTGCTCAATGTCTCGGGCGAGGCGCGCATCTACGAGTGGGGAACGGCACGCCCGCGGGTGCCGGTGCCTGGCATGGCCGTCGCGTCTTCGGTGGACGGCGGCGCGGCCTTGTTCAAGGGGCGCTACGCGGTGTTCAGCGCCGACGAGGAACGGTTCGAGCTGTGGGACCTTGAGGAGCGTCGACGCATGGGGGCGGCGAGCAGCGTTGAGAAGGCGATCGACCTGCGCAGAGGCGAAGGCGCACCGGAGTTTGAACCCGCCCGGTCAGGCGCCGAAGCAGAGACGGCCGACGGCTCGCTTGTCGCAACCGCTGCCGTCGACGGATCCGTCGTGATCTGGGAGAAGAGCGGCACCGGGCGGATCAGCGAGCGCCTGCCGGTGCCCGCGAAGGAGGGTTTCTACGCGGTCAGCCCGGACGCGCGGACCGTGGCTTCGTCCTCCGGCCGGACCGTGAGCCTCTGGGACACCGGTACAGGTGAGCGCACCGGGGACTTCCGACTCGGCGAGCCCGGAGGCATGCCTGCCCTCAGCCGGGATGGCACGCTGCTCGCGGTGGCCACGGGGCTCGGTGAGGGTCGGCTGAACGTGGAGGTCTTCCGTGTGCGGGACGGCCGGCGTGTCTCCCGATTCGAGGCGGGGAACGACGCGAGGAACCACATCGCGTCTCTGATGTTCTCCCCCGACGGCAAGAAGCTGTATGCGGCATTGACGGGGCAGTGGAGGGTGGTCGCGTGGGACGTGGCGGATTCTGGTGAGGAGCCTCGTACGGTGGCCGAGACCGATGGCTACGCCGACCACGCCACTCTCAGTCCCGACGGCACAAAACTCGCCGTCACCAGCCGCAACGAGAACGTCGGCCTGTGGGACACGGCCTCCGGCGCCCGGTTGCGTGTCATCCGCGATGCAGCCAACGCGGCGTTCAGCCCGGATGGAAAGACACTGGTCACCACAGATCTCGCGTCCCGGTCCGTCTCCCTGTGGAACGTGGAGAGCGGGGAGAAGATCGGCAGCGACATCGTTCCCGGGTCCGGGGCGTCCCGTGTGCAGTTCAGCCCTGACGGGCGCCGGCTCGCAATTGTGGGCAGCCCGGACGGCGGGCTCGTCAGTCGCCTGCCGGTCACGTTGTGGGACCTCTCCAGCCGCCGACAGGTCGGCCCTCGGGTGGCCGAGGTGGACGCCTGGGCGACTCCGGGTTTCACCCCGGACGGAGACCGCGTCGTGACCGCCGGGCACTACGGCACGACGGTCGCCGATGTCACGGCGGACGGATGGGTCTCCTCGCTGTGCGGCATGGTCACCCGCCGGCTCAGCACATCGGAATGGCAGGATGCCGCACCCGGCGAGCGGTTCCGCTGGCCGTGCTGACCGGGTCAGCCCACCGTCCAACGAATCATCCACGCCTCGTTCTGCGCGGAGATCACGTGCTCGCACTCGGCCACGAACCGGTCGGCGGCTTCCGGTGTCAACTCGGGCTCGGTCGACCACCGCTCCAGCAACCGCTCCAACTCCTCCGCAGTGCGTGTGAACTCCAGCTGCTGGTAGGCGTATCGCTGCCCAAGCGCGTGCGCGGTGACCGCCACTCCGATCGACGCTGCGACCGCCACCCACGCCGCGATCTGCCCCACGTCCCACGTAGCGGCGACCGCCGCCATCACCGCCCCGAGCCCGCCCAGCGCCAACTCGATCCGCTCGTGCTGCCGGACCTTGCGGTGCATGTACGCGGCCCGCGGCCGGTAGTACCCCTCCAACTGCCTCCGCAGCCGCTGCTCCACGTACGACGCCTCGTCCCGGACCTCGGGCAGCGGACGCTCAACAGCCGTGATGCCCGTCGTGTACCGCAGCAGGTCCTCTCCGTCCGCCACGAACCTACGGGCCCGCTCACGCAGCAGATCACCGCCGCTCTCGTTCCCACGGTAGGCGCCGACTCCGGCCAAGTACACGTACGACTCGGCCTTGAGGGCCTCGGAGACAGCGCGCAGCCGAGTCCAGTCGCTCACCCTGTCGGGCCCGCCGCGTTGGCCCAACAGCGGCGCGCATCCGGCGGCGACCGCGGCGGCGAAGGCCAGCGTCCTGCCCACGACCTCGTTCCACATCAACGTCTGGGACGCCGCGGTACCCAGCGCCGCCGCCATCACTCCCAGCACCAGGGCTGTCGCCCGGGCCCGCACCACCTGCTCCTTGAGCCGCCCCGCGGCCTGAGACCACACACTCTGTTGATCCCAAACTGCGGATATCGCCGCATCCTGTGAGATCCGCGCCACACAGTGGATGATGACAGGGCGTAGAGGCCTTCGCCAAGATGGGTTGTATTGGGGGCTGTTCCGGTCCGGTGAACAGGATCGGGCCTGCACCCTACGCGACAGCGTGGGCGGTTCATCCAGTGCCTTACCGGCCGCGGAGCGCGCGAGAGGAGTACACCGTGTCGGCCCGGACCACCTCCGGCCTGGTCCGAGGCCGGCCGCGGCGGCGGGGCACCCCCAGGCGGGCCGGCACCTCGGCGAAGGCGGCACGTCACCCGCCCGGCCGGCGGCGAGCAGCGGTCGTCGGCCGCGAGGGATCCACGCGGTCGGTTCGCCACGGGTGCCCTTGCCGAGAACTCGTCCGCCCTGGTGGGAGCCGGTATGGGGGGTGCCGACCGCGGTCGCCCGCGCCGGCGCCCTCACGCGGCTGTCGGTGAGCGCGGCAAGACGATCGGCCGTGCCGCCGCCACTGGCCTACCCGAGTGCGGCGAACGCTTCCGCCATGCGGCGCCTGCCGCCGAGCAGCGCACGGGACGCGGACGCGGAGATCCTCGCCCCGCGCCACCAGATCACCGTGCGGAGCGACAACCGGGCAAGAAGGCACGCTCCACCGCCGTCACCACCTGCTCGGCCACCGCCATCCTGGTAGCCGCCCTCTCCCCCGCCCGGCAAACAACCCGCAACTCCCAGCAGCGCCCTCCGTTTCCCTGAAGTTCACCACAAAGCACCCATACCGCCATATCCAATCCGCCACGCTTGCTTTTCCTGGCGTCGTCCAGCCGCACCGCCAGGCCCCTGCACACCGGCGGGTCTGCCTACCTCGGAGCCGAGCGTGACCATCACCATCCGCATCACCCTCCCCGACCTCACACCCAGCCCGGACACCAAGCGCCTGCTGCACAAGATCGTCCCCCTTGCGGCCCCCGCGCTGCTCACCGCGATCGACACCAGCGGCATCTCGCTCCCCGCCCGACTCGTCCTGCACACGATGCTCAACGCCGCGCACGACGCCGTGCGCACAGGTCCGCGGCACGACTGCCGCCCCGAAGCCTGTTCGTAAGAGGTTTCCCAACGAACAGCGCGTCCTTGAGCGACTCTGTCGGGGATCTTGAGATCCCAGGGCAAGACTGCCGGCGGTTCGGAACACTTCGGGTGGTTCGGTGCAGCCCTGTCTCCCCGAGGTGACCGGTGTCCGATCGTCCCCGGTCCGGCGCGGTCGTGCCCGAGCTCACCGCTCGGCCTTGACCAGCCGTCTGCCCACCGCCTTCACCGCTCTGCGCCCTCCGGACACCTGGCTGATCTTCCAGCTCCATCCGGGCCCCGCCGGTATCAGCGTGCGAATCACGCCCGCCCCGCACCCCGTCCTCCGACACTCCAGCCCGTTTTCCCACCTCCCCGATCGGGGTCGCCGGGGCCGCCCCACCGGCCGAACCCCTCCGCGTGGAATCCCTGTACCACCTGATGCACGAGGTCAGTCCGCGTACACGACGCTCAGGCACAGAACCGCAGACGGCACGACGGACGAGCCGAGCAGCGTCAGCACTGCCGGGACCGCCGCCGTCAACCGCCCCCTGCCCTTGCGCCGGCCCGAGCGGAACACCACGCGGGCCAGGACGAGCGGCAGCGCCACGAGAACGAGGAGGGTCACCGGCACCAAGAGCCCACCCGACGTGGTGGTGCCGGCGTTGGTGACCAGGTGCCAGGCGGTTGCGCCGAAGACGATTGCCGGGCCGGCCAGCAGACCGAACGAGAGGACCGACGCCACGGCAACGGTCAATCCTTCGGTCACCCGCTCGGCACGCGTACGCTCCCGGCGCACTTCCGTCATCACGCTGCCCCCCCCCATGCCCATCTCCCAGATACCGCAGTTCGGTGTCGCCTGTGCTCCGGTGGAGCCGCCCGGCCCGTGACCAACAGGACGACAGGACGACAGGACGACAGCGCCAGGGTCTCCAGGACCGCGGACACGATGATCTCATGGGCCCACCGGCCCGTCGGCATCCTCTGCGCCTCCGTACAGCTCGCGTTCCGCTCGGCCGGCGGCCCGTTCCGCGGCGGGCCGCGCACCTTCTGGGCAACGCGCGCCGTCCGCCCAGCGTTACACCGTCACGCGCTTCACTCGACATCACTCGCCTCACAGGTCCGAGCCCTCGCCGCAGCGCAGGCCGACGGTGCGGAGCGGCGCAGGTGGGCGCTTCGCTCGAAGCAGCCGTCTCGGTGACCACAAGCGTGCCTCTGTGGGCGGAGTGCGGGGTGCTGATGTCCCGGCCGGGCCGGTGTGGTCTCACATCAGCCGGCCGGCGGATCTCGTGCTGTGGGAGTGCCCAGGTCTTCTTGGCGGCTCCGTACATGATCTTGCCTCGGGTGGATCAAGGCAGGCCGGCTGCCCTACTGCGAGGGCCTGGAATCAACTCGACCCCGCTCGCCTCGCCCAGTACGATCGCGAGCTTGTTGTCACTGCGGGGAGCCCATGAAATCCACGTGCGGCCGCCCCGGCATTTCCCACGCTGAGAGCAGGTTTCGCCCATGGCATGCCGTATCAGTGAGCTCGTGCTCAAGTGCCACGACCCCGAGGCGCAGGCGCGGTTCTGGTGCGAGGTCCTGGACTTCGTAGAGCTCGATCGCGAAGAGGAGGGCTGCATCGAGATCGGACCGCGCGAAGGGTTCGGCGGCCCGCAGCCGACGATCTTCCTCATCCGCAGCGACGAGCCGAAGAACGGGCATGCCCGGCTGCACATCGACGTCAACCCCACCGACCGCGATCAGGACGCCGAACTCGAACGCCTCCTGGCCGCCGGGGCCAAACTCGTCGACATCGGTCAGCCCGCGGAGGCTTCCTGGCACGTCCTCGCCGATCCGGAAGGCAACGAGTTCTGCCTGCTCAAGCGTCGCCTCGCCCCACTCTGACGGCCCTCGCCCGAACGATCGACGCAGCAGCCGCCCCACAGCCGCCAACAGGATCCGGGAACCGCCGGCTACGGCTGGGGGCACAACTCCCTTGCCGCGGAGCACTGGACCGGCCGGCTCGAATGCTCACTGGCCAAATGAAGCGCTACGTCGCACCTTTACCCAACCCGTCACCCCGGGTGGCGGGTTGGGCGGTCGAGTTCGCCGTGGTCGATGCCGGTGAACTCCACCAGCAGGCCCGGGGCGCGGCGACCGCCGTATAGCGACCCCGCTCGCCACCGTCAAGCCTCGCGACGGCAACTCCTTCCGCCGTGGCGATGACGCGGAACGGGATGACGGACCTCGGACGGGGACCGGCGCCCCACCATCTCGTCCACCACGAACCACGAGGTCAAAGCCCCCGCACACCGTCGGAGGACGACGGGAGGACGAGCGGCACGTGCTCGCCCTCTCCGTGGCTCGACGTTCCGGCGCGCCGGAAGCCGTGCTTCTCCAGGAGCCGGGCCGAGCCGGCCCTCTCGACGAAGAGGTCGGCGTGGCGCGGCCGTTGACGGCGACCGTCCGCACCGGGACCGTCGGACCGCCCGGACCGACTCCGCACGCCGACATCCGACACCCCGTATGGCGGGGCGCCTTCGCACGGACGCCTCCGTGGCGGCTCGGCCGCCTCGGATCGCTCCCGTCGGCCATACGAACAGCGGCAACGGTTCCGCGTACCCCGCTTCGGCCGGCCCGCCTCCCAGCCGCGTGCGACACGGCAGGCGTGGAGGGTATTGACACCATCTCTTCGCTCCCTATCATCCATGCTGTCCGACCATCCGTCATACGTTCGAAATATCGGACACTGGATCGGGTGAAACGGTCTGCGCCCGCCCGGCAGGCCACGCAGAACATTCGCACGTTGTTCCCTTCCGGAGAGGCTCTCCGCGCATGCACCGCGCCGGAGTCGCAGATCGACGCGATGTTCGTGTGGGCCGACCCTCCGACCGAGCCGTCTTGGAGCGCTCAGTGCCCCACTCGCCGACCCCGTCGAGCCCGCCGCGCCCGGACCCGCGCGCCGCGCCGATGCCCACCCCTCCCGGAACGACGGGCGTGGACGCGCCCCTGGCCGGCCCGCGACAAGCACCCACCCCTCGTTCGGCACCACGCCAAGAACCGTGCCGGGGACCGCGTTCCCCTCGCTGCCGGTGGAGTCGCAGCGGCTGGAAAGCCATCCCCGCCCGGCAGGGCCTACCGCATCCACGCCCAGCGAAGGAGAGCCGCATATGTCATGGAAGCCTCATGAAGTGAGCCGCCGGAGGGCCCTGGCCGCCACCGCCGGACTGGTCTCGGCAGCCGCGCTGCCACTCACTCCGGCCCACGCCGCCGCCCCTTCCGCCGCCGCGGGCTCCGGCCCCCGGCCCCTGGCCGACTTCACCAACCCGGTGATCTGGCAGGACTTCGCGGACATCGACATCATCCGCGTCGGCAACGCCTACTACTACTCGGCCTCGACGATGCACTACTCGCCCGGCGCGCCCATCCTGCGCAGTTACGACCTGGTCAACTGGGAGTTCGCCGGCCACTCGGTGCCGGTGCTGGACTTCGGCGCCAAGTACGACCTCGACGGCGGGCGCGGCTACGTCAGGGGCATCTGGGCGTCCTCCCTGGCCTACCGTCCGAGCAACCGGACGTTCTACTGGATCGGCCAGATCGACTTCGCCCGGACGTACATCTACACCGCCCCCGCCGCCGAGGGCCCCTGGAACCGGCTCACCACCCTCGGCACCGCCTACTACGACGCCGGGATGCTCGTGGACACCGACGACACCCTGTACGTCGCCTACGGGAACACCACCATCCACGTGGCCCAGCTCTCGCCGGACGGGCGCACCCAGGTCCGCACCCAGCAGGTGTTCAGCACGCCGTCCAGCGTCGGCACCCTCGAGGGCGCCCGCTTCTACAGGATCAACGGCAACCACTACATCTTCCTGACCCGTCCGGCCAACGGCCAGTACATCCTCAAGTCCACCTCCGGCCCCTTCGGGCCGTACACGATGCGGCAGGTCCTGCTCGACCTGCGCGGCCCGATCGCCGGGGGCGGGGTGCCGCACCAGGGCGGGCTCGTACAGACCCCAAGCGGCCAGTGGTACTACATGGCCTTCGTGGACGCCTACCCCGGCGGCCGGGTCCCCGTCCTGGCACCGGTCTCCTGGACCTCGGACGGCTGGCCCGTCATCCAGCTCGTCAACGGCGCCTGGGGCGTGACCTACCCCCAGCCGAACGTGCCGTCCCCTCCCCGCCAGGTCACCCCCATGACCGGCGTCGACACCTTCGACGGAACGAGGCTGAAGCCGAACTGGGAGTGGAACCACAACCCGGACAACACCAAGTGGTCGGTCGACAACGGGCTGCACCTGCGGACCGCCACCGTCACCAACGACCTGTACGGGGCCCGCAACACCCTCACCCACCGCATTCAGGGCCCCACCTCCACCGCCACGATCGAACTCGACGTCTCCGGGATGCGGGACGGCGACCGGGCCGGACTGGCCGTCCTGCGCGACTCCTCCGCCTGGATCGGCGTCAAGCGCGCCGGGGGCTCGTCGCGCGTGGTCACGGTCACCGGCCTGACCATGGACACCAACTGGAACACCACCGGCACCGGCTACGAGACGGCAGGCACCGCCCTCGGGGGCAGCCGCGTCTGGCTGCGCGTGCAAGCCGACATCCGGCCCGGCACCGGTCGGCAGGCGCGCTTCTCCTACAGCACCGACGGCGTCGCCTTCACCTCCATGGGGCCCGCCTTCACCATGGGGAACGACTGGCGGTTCTTCATGGGCCACCGCTACGCGATCTTCAACCACGCCACCCAGGCGCTCGGCGGCTCGGTCACCGTCCGGCGGTTCGCGCTCACCACGCCATGACCGCGGTCGCCCGGCCGCGCTCATCCTCTTCGGTCGGCCGTCCGGCCGACTCGACCTGTCGACCCGCGCCACCCCACCTGCCGACCGCGTCGCGGATACCGTTCGGAGATCGGCCCGGCGGCGCCCCACGGGAAAGGAACCACGGTGCCCAAACGCCCCATCGCACGACTGCTCCGCGTCCTTGCGTCCGTCGCGCTGGCGGCCACCGCCTCGGTCACAGCCCCGGTCCACTCGACCGCTCAGGCAGCGCCCGGCAGCCCGGCGCTCACCCCGCCGCTGGGCTGGAACAGCTGGAACAGCTTCGGATGCAACGTCAACGAGACGGTGGTACGCCAGGCGGCCGACGCCATGATCACCTCGGGAATGCGCGACGCGGGCTACCAGTACGTGGTGGTCGACGACTGCTGGTTCGACCCCCAGCGTGACGCGCAGGGCAATCTGCGCGCGCATCCGACCAAGTTCCCCAGCGGTATGAAGGCCCTGGGCGACTACATCCACAGCCGCGGGCTGAAGTTCGGGATCTACCAGGTGCCCACCGAACGCACCTGCGCCCAGCGCGTGGGCACCCACCCCGGCTCCACCGGCAGCATGGGGCACGAGGCCCAGGACGCGCGCACCTTCGCCTCCTGGGGCGTGGACTACCTCAAGTACGACTGGTGCTCCCCCAACGGCACCCGCGAGGAGCAGATCGCCCGGTTCTCCCTGATGCGCGACGCTCTTCGCGCCACGGGGCGGCCCATCGTCTACAGCATCAACCCCAACAGCTTCCACGCCATCACGGGCGACACGTACAACTGGGGCGAGGTCGCCGACCTGTGGCGCACCACCGAGGACCTGCTGGACGTCTGGCAGAACGGCAACACCAACAGCTACCCGATGGGCGTGGGCAACGTCGTCGACGTCAATGCCCCGCTGGCCGCCCAGGCCGGCCCCGGCCACTGGAACGACCCGGACATGCTGGTGGTCGGCAGGCCGGGCCTGACGCTCACCGAGTCGCGTTCGCACTTCGCGCTGTGGGCCCTGATGGCGGCACCGCTGATGGCAGGCAACGACATCCGCACCATGTCCGCCGACGTCAGCGCGATCCTGCGCAACCCGCGCCTGCTGGCCGTGAACCAGGACCCGCTGGGCGCGGGTGGGCGGCGGGTGCGCGACGACGGCGCCACCGAGGTGTTCGCCAAACCCCTGTCGGACGGATCGGTCGCCGTGGGCCTGTTCAACCGGGGCGGCGGCACCGCGACCGTCACCACCACGACCGCCCAGGTCGGCCTGTCCGGCAACGCGTTCACGCTCACCGACCTGTGGACCGGCAGCACGTCGAACACGTCCGGCCACATCTCGGCCAGCGTCCCCGCCCACGGCGTCGCCGTCTTCCGGGTGACGGGCGGCAGCCCGCTGGCCGCCACCACCGCCCGTCTGCGCGGCAACGGGTCCGGCCGCTGCCTGGACGTCGACGGCGCCTCCACCACGGCCGGGGCGTCCGTGCTGCTCTGGGACTGCCACACAGCCGCCAACCAGCTGTGGACCACCTGGGCCGGCGGCGAGATCCGCGTCTTCGGCGACAAATGCCTGGACGCCCACAACCAGGGCACGACCAACGGCACCCGCGTCGTCACCTGGCCTTGCAACGGCCAGGACAACCAGAAGTGGACCGTCCGCTCCGACGGGTCGATCCGCAACGTCCACGCCGGGCTCTGCCTGGACGCCGAGCAGGCCGGCACCGCCAACGGGACCCGGCTGATCCTGTGGACCTGCAACGGCCAGGACAACCAGAAGTGGACCCGCGTGTAAGGGACGTCGCACACGGACGGGGGCGGCTGCCCCGGCGGCTCACCGCCGGGGCAGCCGGGTGTGGCCACCGCCACCGGCCCGCTCACGGCCGTGTTCCTCCCACGGCTGCCCGAGCGCCCCTCGTCACCCCACACCACCTGGAGGGCGCCATGATCCCGATTCGACCACCACCGACCGCCGGGCTCAGGCGAGCAGCCGGCCCACGCTGTTCGAGGAGGCACCCTGGGGCCACAAGCTCAACGGCCTGCACGACAGGGTCTTCGCGGTCAACGGCCGTGCGCAGGGAGAACCGGAAGCTCGCCGCCGAACGGGACATCCTGTGCACGGCGACGGAGTTTTTCGCACCAGAGATGACCTGGTGAACCGCTGCCGGTTCATTGAGACCACCGCCGCGCCTGCGGCGTGCAGCGGTTGCGCGACGTGCTGGAGGTGACCCGCTCCAGCTTCTACAGGTGGCGGGCCGGTCGATCGCCGATCACCTGCGCACCTCGCTGGTAGCCGACGCGCTTCGGGCCACCGAGCGCACCCGCAGGCGGCATTCACGCCTCGGGCAACAGGCACCGATCGTCCACGAGCAGCGGTCGGCCACCGTCACACTTGCCGCACAACGACACGAACAGGTGTCCACCCTTCGGGGACAAGGCCCCCGAGTTGCGCAGCCGGCTCCGCGGCAAGCGCATCGCCCGCAAGGCATCGAGTCCGGCGAGCGGCCGGGGCGGCACCGCCGGGTGATCGAGCGGGCCCTGGCCTGGCCGGCCGGCTACCGCCGTCTCTCCCCGCTATGAACGCCAACCCCGCAACCACCTGGCCTCTCGGCCTGGCCGCCGCCCTGGTCCGCTACGAGCGACTGATCCGCCTCACCACAGCGGTGGGGCGTACGTGCGGGAGCCTTCCGACGAGGGGGACGCGGTCCGGCCGGCCGGGGCCGGCCCTTCGCCGTGGCAAGGCCGGCCTGTCGGGCAATCGACGGGCGAAATGCAGCCACTTCTCCCCCATGGCCGTGACGTACCGTCGCGCTTTGCCCACATTCCGGCCATGTCCGGTGGACAGGCCACAACGGACGAGGGCTGTCACATGACGCGGACCTCGTCTGCCTCCGTCGTCGACCACCTCGCCCCGCACGGTCGGCTGCTGTCCTTCGTGTTCTTCTTCGGCAGCAGCGGTGATCCGGCCTCCGCCCGGATGCTGACGGACCAGAGCGGACTGCGGCGCGCGATGGCGGCCCGACTGGAGCGTGAGCGGGACGGCCGTCAGGTGGAGTACGGCGCCTACCGGCTGAGCCGGTGACACCCGTGTCGTCCCGGAAGGCGGAAGGTGTGGTGCCGGTCGCCGGGGCCTACTCGGTCGACCTGGTCCTCACCGGTCTGGCCGGGCCTGTGGTTGCGGGCAGTGAGGTGTGGGCCGGCGGATGGGAGATGGTGCCGGGTGGAGCTTTCACCTTGGCGATGGGGCTGCGCCGGCCGGCCGCCGGGCGCGCGCCGAGGGAGGTCCGGCCGCCGGGGCACGGAAGGGGGAACGATCATGTCTCCACTCTGCGCGGTCGCCGCGCCGGACGGCGGGCGTCCCCGCCGCGGCCGACGCGGCGGGGACGCCCGGACGAGGGACCGGAGGTCACCACATCAGGGCGGCGTCCTGGTCGGCCTGCCAGTACGTGACGCGGGCACCGGCGTTGATCCCGGTGCCGCTCGGCAGGGTGAGCGTCACCGGGCGGTCGCCCTCCACCGCCCTGCCGTCGCGGTCGGTGAGGAGGACGCCGAGCTTGGTGACGCTCACGGAGTCGCCGTTGTCGGGGGTGTAGGTGGTGATGCCCGCGTAGGCGGACTCGCCGGGCCGCAGCGAGATCACCGCCTGCGGGGCGCTGTCCTCCACGGGCGGGGTCGGGGTGTGGGCCTCGTCGAAGCGGAGGAGCGGGTAGCCGTAGACGTCGCAGACGGCGCCTCCGGTGTTGGTGACCGTCAGGAGCATGTGGTTGATGGGCCGGGAGACCTGCCGGACGACGAGCTCGACGTCGGACGGTCCGCACCTTTCGGACGTGGCGGAGGCGTCCCCGCCTTCCCGGCTGCCCTCCCGGCCGGTCGAGCGCTTGTGGTCGGCGGGGGCCGCCGCGTCGCCGTCCCCACCGGTTCCGGTCTCCTGTGCCGGGGTGTCGCCCGTGCCCTGCGGGGCGCTCTCGGGGGCGTCCTCGCCCGACCCCTTCCGCTCCGGGGAGGCGGGCGAGCTCTCGGCGGGCGCCTTGCCCGTCTTCTCCACGCCGGTGCCGGACTGGCACGCGGCCATGGAGAGGGAGGCGGCGGCGACGAGCGTGGCGGCGACGGCGAACCGGGGCATGCGTCGGGTACGGAACACGGGTGGGTCCTCATTTCGGATGAATACTTCGGCCACGTGCTGCGAACGAGCGTTCAGGCCGGGTGGGAAAGAGCCGGACATCGGCTCCGCGGCGAGCACCGCGGCATGTCCACCACCGTGACCGTCCCGCCCCGGCCGGGACAACGCCGGCCGGGGCATCCGGGACGCCGGGATGTCCCACCCCCCTCCGACCTGCGGAAACTCCGTCCCACCCGGGACGCCTCCGCGACCGGTCGAGAGGGCGACACAACGGGACGGACGGTGGCCGACCATGGCCGTCGGCCGGGACGACCGTGCTTGGATGAGTACGGCACGCGTTGGGACCGGTGGAGGGAAGAGGGAGGGGAAGCGGTGGAGGCGGCTGACGAGACGGCCGAGTTCGCGGCGTCGCTGCGGGAGTTGAAGGACCGTTCGGGGTTGAGCTACGGGGCCCTCGCCAGGCGACTGCACATCAGCACGTCGACGTTGCACCGGTACTGCAAGGGCGAGGCGGTGCCCATGGAGTACGCGTCCGTGGAGCGGTTCGCGCGGGTGTGCAAGGCGACGCCGGAGGAGTTGGCGGAACTCCACCGACGGTGGCGGCTGGCGGACGAGCAGCGGGGACGGAGGACCAAGCCGGCCGCCGCCCCGAAGGAACCCGCCGCGGAGGAACCCGTTCCCGTCACGGCGCCCACGTCCCCGGACCGGGAACCGGCACCCGCCCCCGACTCCGAGCCCACATCGGCACAGCACTCGGAACCCGAGCCGGAACCGGCACCCGCCCCCGACTCCGAGCCGGCGGCCGGCCACGTCCCGGCCACCGACGGCGGCCGTCCCCGCCGCCGGCTCCTCCGCGGCCGGCGCCGTACCGCGCTGCTCGCCGGCGTCTCCGCCGCGCTCGTCGCCGGAGCCGCCGCCCTCGCCGCGCAGCCGCTGACCGACGGGGAGGAGACCGCGTCGAAACGGCCCGCCGTCACCGCGGCCGGAGACGGTCGGAACGGCGGGGCCGTCTCGGAGCGAATGGACGGTTCGGCATCCCCGTCGGCCTCCCGGACCGGCAGCGCGAGCCCGTCCCCCTCATCGAGCGAGGACGGCCGCGCGAAAGGCCGTGAGGACGGACCGGCACGGAACGAGAAGAAGGCACGACCGTCCGACGGCACCGCGCGCGGCGGCGTCCCGCTGACCGTCTCCGTCCGCCCGTACGCCTGGGAGAGCCCGTGCAGCCAGTACTACCTCGTCGACAAACCGCCCTCCAAGGTCCCCCCGCCGCCCTTCGCGCCGGAGGCCCCCGGCTGGGTGGCGGCCACCGGCGCGGTCTCCTCCGGCAGCCAGTACGTGGAACTGACCGTCCAGGGCACGGGTGACGAGACGGTCGTCCTCAAGGACCTCCACGTCCGCGTGACCGACCGGAAGTCCCCCCTCGCGTGGAACAACTACGCGACGGGCGTCGGCTGCGGCGGCAACGTCTCCACCAAGCACTTCGCCGTGGACCTGGACGCGGGCCGCCCGGAGCCCGAACCCGCCTCCGGACAACGGGACTTCCCCTACAAGGTGAGCGAGAACGACCCCGAGGTCTTCTACGTCACCGCGAGCACGGACGCCCACGACGTCGGTTGGTACCTGGAGGTGGAGTGGTCCAGCGGCGACCGCCGCGGGACGCTCCGCGTCGACGACCGCGGCACGCCGTTCCGCACCAGCGGAGCCCAGGGACGTCCCACGTACATGTACCCGCTGGGGACGGACGGTTGGACGGAGGAGCCGAACGAGGAGTGAGCCGGGCCGCCCCGGAGGCTCCCCGGCGGCGCCGAGCCCCGGCGGCGGGGGGCGGGGCGGCATGGTCACGGCGCCGCCCGGCACGGTCCGGCGGCCTGTCCGGCACCGCGGGCGCCATCGAGAACGGCGTCCGCTTCGGACGGAACCTCAAGCTCACCGACTACACGCGGGACGGCCGGCCGACCTGATCGTGGGCACCGACGACCAACCGGACTACGCCCGGTGGGGCTTGCCCCACCTGCCGAAAGACTCGGCGTCCGGGACCACCGGCACCGGCCACCCGCCGCACGGGCATCTGCGGAGTACAGCGGATGGCCTCATGGGTCTGCGGGCTTTCCTCAGCGCGTGCCTGTCGCCGCAGTGCTGTAGGCGTACAGGGCGACGACGCCGACCACACAGGCGAGGATCACCCAGGAGGCGAGGCTCATCCGTTTCCCTTTGCGTCCGGTCCGCTTCGGCTTCTCGGACCGCTTGGTTCGGCCGGGAGCCGCCGGGGCGGGCGGTGCGGCGTCGGCGGCGGTCTCGGCGAGCAGGCGGCGGCAGGCCGTGGCGAGCTCGCCGATGCCGGAACGGAGCGGTACGACGGTCTCCGAACGCGCCGGAGCGGTGGTGCCGCCGTCGAGGATACGGCCCGCACGGAGCAGGATTTCGTTTTCGCGGCCCGAGGGGGCGAGGCTGATCCAACGCTGCACATGCTCTCCCCGGATGACCACACCCCCGGCTCGGTCCCGGTACACGGTGTGCCGACGCCAGAGCATGTCTGCCAACTGCGCTGCAGTTTCCCTCAGTTGGGCGCTCAAGACCCGTCCCCCCAGAGCCGTACGGTCAATCGAACGGGAATCGTACTCCAGCGCCTCTGTTTCGCTCGGGGCGGCCCAGGGTGGGGTGATGCGGTCCGTTGACGGCAGGAGCAACAGAGGGACACGGAGCGGCGCCGGGGCCGCGTCGGACCGGCAGAGCCCCGGGCGGGTGACCGTGTTCGCGGCCACAGGCGGTCAGGGCGAGAACCACGCGCCCGACGAAACCGGCGCCCAGGACCGCGGCAACGTGCCGGTGCCGGCAGGAGAAGGGGAGCCGGGGCGGCCGACCCGTCGGTCACGACGCCGGTCTGTGCACGGAGCGGAACACCGTCGAGCGGCTGGTCGACAAGCTGACGTCGCATCGATCCGTTAATTGCAATGTGCACTTTCTCACTCGGCGAGACGAGCAGATGTCGGTAGCGTGCTGGGCAGCTGACCCGGCGACCGCTCCGGCTGCCCCACAACGCCTGTGACACCGAAGGAGAAATGGCCCTTGCCCGCCCCCACCGCGCCCCGAGGCAGTTACTTCGAGCCCATCGACGACCACCGCTACAAGCCGACGGCGCACGCGAGCGGGGCCTGGGATCCGGACGAACAGCACTTCAGCCCGCTGGGCGGGCTCGTCGTCCACGCCATCGACCGCCATCGGGCCGCCGGACCGGACAGCGGCCTGGTCCTTTCCCGGATCAGCTACGACATCCTCGGCCGTCTCGCCCTCGACGAGTGCGACATCCAGGTGGAGACCATCCGTCCCGGGCGGACCATCGAACTCCTCGAAGCGGTCGTACGGATCGCCGACCGCCCGGTCGTCCGAGCCCGCGCCTGGTTCCTGGCCGGCCTCGACACCACCGCGGTCGCGGGCGGCCCCGACGACCGCCTCGCCCCGCCCGAGTCACTCACCGCGTGGCAGATGTCCGACGTGTGGCCCGGCGGCTACGTGGCCTCCCTGGACGTCCGCCCGGTCACACCGCCCCGGCCGGGGCGTACGACCGCCTGGCTCTCCACGCCGCTCGATCTGGTCGCCGGTGTGCCCGTCAGCCCACTCGCGTCGTATCTCGCCCTCGTCGACACCGCCAACGGCATCGCCGCCCGGCAGCCACCCACCGCGTGGATGTTCCCCAACGTCGACCTGACCGTCCACCTCCACCGCCAACCACACGGCGCATGGACGGGACTGGACACCACGGTCACCTTCGGCCCCTCCGGGCAGGGCCTCACCCGCACGGTTCTGCACGACGTCGACGGCCCGGTCGGTCACGCCCAGCAGATCCTCACGGTCCGACCTCTGCCAGGGGCGTGAGGTCGTCCCTTTGGGCGAGCCCGCGGTAGCCGACGAGGGTTCCCGCGAGGGCGGCGAAGGCCAGGAGAGCAGACGCAGGGAGACGTCGGATGGCCCGCCACACTCCGCCCCGGTCGGGGGCCGTCGGGGGACCCTTCCCCGAGCTGGCGCCGTTGCGCAGGAATGCGGTACGGCTCCACTCGCGTCCGAGCGACCCGACGTGCCCCGACCGTCCGATCGGCCACTGGTTTGACCGCTCCCGAGCGCGCGGCCCGGCCCGGAACGTCGTTGAGGAACCAGGAGAGGTCCACCTGACAAATCACCAGACGACCGGCGGCAGAGCCTGGGGAAAGCGACGAGCGAGACGGCCGGAGGGCGCTCCCCCAGGGGCGCCCTCCGGCCCTGTACCCGCCCGCGCACCGTGGATGGAAGTCGGCGCGGACCCCTGACCTGCGGGTTCCGCCCCGACACCGCACACGGTTCAGCGCTTGTCCGATGGGGTGAGGTGGTCGAGGGACGTGGCCAAGGCCTTGCGCCGCCCGTTCTTGGCCGGAGCCGAGACCAGCCCAAGCGCCTCGAGCGCGTCGAGGGCACGCCGTGCGGCCGCGCGGGAGAGGGAGAAGCGCTCCTGAACGTAGACGATGCTGGCGTTCTGGTCGGTGACGACCGCCTGCGCGATCTCGCGGAGGGCCTCGGCCTCCATTCCGGCGGCCTCCGCCTGCTGGGCGAACGGCTCGTGGGCGGACGTGGTGGGCCCGTCGGCGGGTGCGGCGGGTTGCTCGGGTTCGTCGGCGGTCGGTTCCGGTTCGTCGGTGGGTGCGGCGGGCTCGTCGGCAGGTGCCTTTGGGGCCTCGACGGCGGGTTCGTCGGCGGCCGGAGTGAACTCGTCGGCAGCCGGCTCAGGCTCGTCGGCAGCCGGGGCGAGCTCGTCGGTGACCGGCTCGGGTTCGTCGGTGGCCGGGGCGGGTTCGTCGGCAGACGGGGTGAGCTCGTCGGCAGCCGGCTCAGGTTCATCGGCGGCCGGGGCGGGCTCGTCAGCGGCCTGCTCCGGTTCGTCGGCGGGGGCCTTTGCCTCCGGAGTCCCGCCGTCGGACTCTTCGGTGGATGCGGCATGTTCGCCGGCAGAGGAGTCGTTGCCGGATGCGGCCTGAGGATGTTCCGGAGCCTGGGGTGTCTCGACCTCGACCGCAGGCGCTTCCGGTTCCGGATCCTCGTCGCTGCCGGGTTCCTCGGCAACGGTGGACTCTACGGCAGCCGGCTCGGGTTCGTCGGTGGCCGGCTCGGGTTCGTCGGTGGCCGGGGTGGGTTCGTCGGTGGCCGGGGTGGGCTCGTCGGTGGCCGGGGTGGGCTCGTCGGTGACCGGGGTGGGCTCGTCGGTGACCGGCTCGGGGTCGTCGGCAGGCAGGGTGGGCTCGTCAGCGGCCTGCTCCGGTTCGTCGGCAGACACTTCCGGCTCCCGGGCCTCGTCGCTGCCGGACTCTTCGGCGGACGCGATGGGCTCGTCGACAGTCGGCACGGCGGTCGCTTCCGGCGCCCCGGTGGTCGCGGTCTTCTCCCGAGCCGCCAGGGCGGCGCGCAGGTCGGGGTTGTCGCGGAAGAAGAAGGTCAGCTCTCCGACCGACAGCCACCCCCACGACGCGTCTCCCACGGGATCGAACACATCCTCGGGTCCGGGAACGAACCGGTACGACGTCCCCTTGTCCGACACGGCCGCGCCGCGGTCGGTGAGGACGAGCAGGGCAGGGCGCCCCTCGTCCTCGCGGGTCCCCGAGAGAGCCACACACAGAATGCGCTCGTCCGCGGCGACGTGTTCGCGCGCCAGCTCCTCGGCCTCGTCCCGGACCCGGGGGTCGTCAGCCGAGTCCGTCCTGGACAGGCAGTACGCGATCGCCTTCTCCAGCGGGGCCCCCCGCTCGGGCAGGCCGCTCAGCAGTTCGCGCACCGCGTTCCGCAGGGCGTTCGCCGCCTCCGGCTCGGGGTGCTCCCGCTCCGGCTCGGGGTGCTCCCCCTCCCGCGGTGCCTCGGGTTCCGTCTCCTGCCGGGCGGGGATGGCGTCCACGGCCTCGGGCTCGCGCTCGCAGCGTTCCTCCTGCTTCTTCTCCTCGTCCGGCTCCTCTTCCCGCTCCTGCTCGGCGGAGACGATGTCCGCCGTCTCCGCCGAGGCCGTCCCCCGCTCCTCGGCTGGCTCCCGGGGGGCGCCGCGCCGGCCCGCCGGGGTGCGGCGGACCGCGAGGGCGCCGAGGCCCGCGGCGGCGAAGACGACGCCTCCGCCCACCAGGAGAGGCAGGGAGCCGAGGACCACTCCGAGGACGAAGACGAGCAGGCCGGCCACCGTCAGGAACGCGGACAGGCGTATGACCGCCCTCGTCCGGGCGTCGCTCGGGGAGCGCGATGCCGCGCCCGCGGCGGTGTCCTCCCCGCCGGCGGCACGCGAGGCGCTTTCATGTGAGAGTCGCTCTTCCACGGCTGTACGTCCCTCTCCACGGCAGCTTTGACCACCGTTCTCGTGGTGACTGATGATCCCGCCTGCCACCGGTGCTCGGTGCTTGCAGACCGGGCATGTGCCGCGACGCATCTACGCCCCCTTGTGCCACATCCAGGTGGACGGACTGTAGCGGACGGCGGGAGGTGTTCGTGGAGGCGGTACGGCAGTCCGCATCCGCGGGAAGAAGCCTGCTGACCTGCGGAACCGTCCGTAACTCATCAACTCCGCTTTTCGACGGGGGCTTTGCCCCGGTCCAGGAGTCGTGGCTCGGCGGACCCACTGGGGCAGGCACGGTCGTGGCGCCCGGCCACCGCCGGAGGCACACCGTACCAAAGCCGGGGTGTTCCCCCAGCCACCCGGTGAGCCCGTGCTGCGCGCGGCGGCCTCGGTGCGCGGTGCTGTCGGTGCCCGGCAACACCGGCGTCGTGCAACTGAGGCCGGATTCGACCGGCTCGGCCGAGGGCCTCCCGTCCTGTCTTCCTGCCCACGGGCTCACCTCCCACCGCCACATGGACGAGCCGCCGAGGCGCCGGCCGCGTCTGAACTTGTTCTTTACAGGCCATCTCATGTGGGGTGGTCGGTAGTCTGCGGGCGTGACGCTCGTGGAGCGCCTGGTGCCGGACGAGTTCGACGCCCGGGGCGAGCCCGACCGGAGCCGGACGGACGGGGCTGACGGCGGAGTACCTCCAAGGCAACGTCTACGACGCCGTGGAGATCCTGGGCGAGCGGCGCTTCGATCTGGTCTGCACCGGTAAGGGCGCCCTGCGCCACCTGCCCGACCTGGACCGCTGGGCGCAGGTCGTCGCCGGCCTGCCGCGCGACGGGGTCGGGTCCGCGTGATGGAGTTCCACCCGTTGCCGCACTCGCTGGGCGACGTACCGGAGGAGGGCCAGGAGGACGAACTGCTGCTGCGGCACGACCACCTGGGCGGCCGCGGTGCCATCCGCCGTCGGGTGCGCCACACCTACACCGACGGACCTCCTCTCGAGGGCGCCACCGACAGCCACGAGTGGGCGCACGGCCTCGGCGAGACGGTCGGTGCCCTCGTCCGTGCCGGGCCGACGATCGCCCGGCCGACCGAGAGCGACGAAGTGCCCTGGCCGCGCCGGCCGCGGATGCTCCGCACAGCCTCGGGCGTCAGTGGTCGGCGTCTCCGGACCGGCGGTGGCAGCGGCCTGACGGATTCGCAGCGGGGTCCGGCCGATCCGCGAAATATTCCTTGACGGGAATATTCTTCATCAAGAATGCTTCTCCCCATGGACGCGCTTCTCACCGCACTGGCCGACCCGGTCCGCTGGCGGCTCGTGAACCTGTTGGCCGAGCGGCCCCGCTCGGTCGGTGTCCTCGCCCAGCTCGCCGAGGCGCGTCAGCCGCAGACGACCAAGCATCTGCAGACCCTCGAACGGGCCGGCATCGTCACCTCCCAGCGCACCGGCCGGCGCCGCGTCTATGCGCTCCGGCCCGCTCCCCTGCGGGACCTGGCGGCCGTGCTCAACCGACTCGCCGACACCGCGGACCAGACCGGCGGCCCGCGCGCGACCTATGACCGCTACGGACTCAGCCTCCGCGCGGAGCGGCTCGCCGCGGAGGAGCCGGGGTGGGCCGACGGCCGCTCGTTCAGGTTCCTCCGGTCCCTGACGGGACGCCCCGGGCTGGTCTGGCGCCATCTCACCGAGGCACCCTTGCTCGCCCGCTGGTGGACACCCGACGACCTGCGCGTCTCCGAACTCGTCTTCGAGGCACGGCCGGGTGGGCGGATCGTCCAGGAGTACCGCGACGCCGAGGACACCGAAGGCTCCGGTCCGGCCGCCGGTCGCGCGGAGGGAGTCGTCGACGACGTACGCCCCGGTGAACGCCTCGCCTACCGACTCTCCCCGCTGCTCCCCGACGGCGGCCCCGCCTTCACCGCCCACGTCGTCCTCGACCTCCAACCCACCGAAGCCGGCACAGACCTCGACGTCCACTACCGGATCGCCGACAGCACCGTGGACTCCGCGGACTTCGTCGCAGGCATCGAGATCGGCTTCGGCCAGAGCCTCGACAGGCTCGCGGCGATCCTCGCCGCGGACCCGCACGGCACCGACAGCACCGACACACGGAGCACGAAGTGACAGAGCAGACCGCCGGCCGCAGGGTCGTCACCAACATGAGCCTCTCCCTCGACGGCCGCTGCGCGAAGCCGGACGATCCCCGGGACATGAGCCGGGTGATGCCGTACGCCGTCACCGATGTCGCCCGCGACCATCTGACCAGCCTGTGGGAGCCGGCGACGACGGCCCTGCTCGGGCGGGTCAACGCCGAGGGGTTCCTCGGCTTCTGGCCCACCGTGATCGGCATGGAGGGTGCCGACCCGCGCGACGAGGAGTTCGCGAAGTGGCTCGTCGGGACCGACAAGGTGGTCCTCTCCTCCACCCTCGGCGAGGCGCCGTGGGAGCGGACGAGGATCGTCGACAAGCCGACCGCCGAGGTGGCCGCGGAGCTGAAGGCGACCGAAGGCGGCGACATCCTCGTGCTCTCCAGCGCGAGCGTCATCAAGGCGCTGCCGGCGGCCGACATGGTCGACCGGATGGCGCTCACGGTCTTCCCGGTCTTCCTCGGCGGCGGGCCGCGCCTCTTCGACGACGGTCTGCCCGCGGGGCGGTGGGCGCTCGTCAGCCAGGCCACGGGCGAGCACGGCACGTTGGCTCTGGTCTACGACCGAGTCCGCTGAGAGCGTGTTCGAGGTCGGGCTACGGGGTGGTTCGTCGCAGAGGTCGCCGTGCTGCTCGGATCGCGGGGCGACCGCGGGCGAGGCGGCGCAGTACGACCTCGGTCATCGCCCAACGGACCATGGACTCGGAGTGCGCCGGGTCGCGCTCGTGACCCCGAGCCAGACGGCGTCGTGTGGTGATCCAGGCGAAGATGCGCTCCACCACCCACCGTCTGGGCCGGACCTGGAAGCCGCGTCGGCCGGACGGTTTGCGGACGATCTCCACGGTGCGCTCCAGGACCTCCTCGGCCCGGGCCACCAGGCGGCCGGCGAAGTCCTGGTCCGTCCAGACCTTCTCCACGGTGGGGCGGTCCAGCCGGGCCCGCGGCAGTGGCCGCCGGGTGCCGTCACGGTCTTGCACACCGGCGGCGACCACGTGGACGGCGAGCAGCGGGCCGAGGGTGTCGGCGGCCCGCACCGACCGGAAGTCCACCAGGCCGGCGACGGCTCGATCAGCGCCCACTGTTCGTCGGTCAGGTCGGACGGGAGGGGGCAGGAAGGGGCTCGGTGAGCACCCGACAAAGGCGGTGCGGAAAGTGTCGGGTGATCGGAACCGGTGTCGCCGCACGATGAGGGCATGGACGACACGACCTTGGTATCCCGCTTCCTCCGCGACGGCTTCGTGAAGTTGGAGGGCGCCGTCGCGCCGCGCGTGGCCGCGGACTGCGCACGGCTGCTGTGGCGAGAGACGGGCTGCGACCCGGACGATCCGGCGACGTGGACGCAGCCCGTGCACCGGGTGGCCGGCATGGCGCAGGGGCCGTTCGCCGCCGCACCCAACTCCCCGTTCCTGCATCACGCGTACGACCTGCTCGTCGGCACGGGACGCTGGGAGCCGCGCTACTCGCTGGGCACTTTCCCGCTGCGCTTCCCCCACGAGGAGGAGCCGGACGACGCGGGCTGGCACATCGAGGGCAGCTATCTGCCGGAGGGCGAGAGCTGGTACTTCACAAACCTGCGCTCCCGGGGCCGGGCGCTGCTGATGCTGTTCCTGTTCAGCGAGGTCGGTGAGGAGGACGCCCCGACCCGGATCCGGGTCGGCTCACACCTCGACGTGCCGAAGGTGCTGGAGAAGTACGGGGAGGACGGGGCGAGCGGGCCGGCCCTTGCGCCCGATCTGGTGGCGGCGTCCGACCACCGGCCACTCGCCCTCGCCACCGGGTCTCCGGGCGACGTCTTCCTGTGCCATCCGTTCCTGGTGCACGCGGCGCAACCGC
This sequence comes from Streptomyces macrosporus, assembly GCF_039533145.1. NCBI lineage: Bacteria > Bacillati > Actinomycetota > Actinomycetes > Kitasatosporales > Streptomycetaceae > Streptomyces > Streptomyces macrosporus. Next base: position 472 of record NZ_BAAASZ010000030.1, on the reverse strand, counting down.
ACCATGGGGTGCGGCCGCGCTTCATGGCCCAGCCGCCGCTGATGCCGGCCGCGCCGTACGAACTGGAGCGGGCCGACGGCGCGTACTCACCCGTGGAGATCGCGATCCGTCGGGGCCTGGGACAGGAGACCCCCGGTCCGGACGGGGACGGCACCGACGGCAGCGCCGGGTGGACATGCTTCATCCGTTCCCGGAACCGGGCGGAGGACCAGTGCCCGGGCGGCGGCACGTCCCGGCAGCGCCAAGCCCGGGCCGGTGACCATGCGGGCGGAGGCCGGCCCCGCCAGGATCAGACGGCGGTCGGCCCCGATAGTATCGGCGACATGTCTGGTGCTTCGTGCGCGGCCTGTGCCGCGGTGACGAGGACGCTCCGCTAGCGGCGGGGCGTTCGTCTCACTTCTGCTGAACGTTCCGCTGCTCCGTGGTTGAACCGGAGCGGCACGTTCGTGCTGCTCGGAACTTCTTCCGGGCA
>NZ_BAAASZ010000029.1:0-31764 GCF_039533145.1 Streptomyces macrosporus | reverse complement strand
GCGCGGCCCGGTGACCGCCGACCTCGTGGCGGCCTGCGGCCCCATGCTGGTCGGCGGCGCGGCCGGCACGGGCAAGACGGAACTGCTGCGGTCGCTGGCCGCCTCCCTGGCCGCCGGGGAGCGGCCCGACCGGCTCTCCCTGGTCCTGGTGGACGGCGACGGCGACGGTCTGCGGATCTGCGGCGACCTGCCGCACGCCTCGACGTACCTGGCCGCGGGCGACCCGGTGCGGATGCGGGAGTTCGCCCAGGCCCTCAGCGGCGAGCTGAAGCGCCGCGCGGAGCTGCTCGGCGACCGCCCCTACGAAGCGGCCTGGGAGGCCCGGGAGGCCCACGAGGCGTACGCGGGCCGGGAGCCGCGGCGGGAGGCCGCCGCGGGCCCCGTCGCCCGGGTGGTCGCGCAGCGCCGGGCCGGCGACGGCGCCGACACGGCCCCGTCCGCGGCACCGCCCGCGGGGCCGGCGGGACCGCGGCCCGACGTCGACCGCGGCACCCTCAAGCTCCGGGCGCGCGCCCAGGCCCCGGCGCCCGCCGCTCCCGGCCCGCTGCCGCGCCTGGTGATCCTCGTCGACGACTTCGACATACTGGTCGACCCCGCCCTGGGCAACCCCGGCCGTCCCGCGGCCGGTTCCGTGGTCCGGGCGCTGGAGGCCGTGGCGCGGGACGGCGCCCGGCTGGGGATGCACCTGGTGGTCGCGACCGGGCGCCCGGAGCGCACGGCGCACACCGCCGCCGACCAGGGGGCGGCGCTGCGGGTGTCCCTCGGCTCCGACGACCCCGACGGCGGTCCGCTGCCCGGACGCGGGACGCTGCACCGGCCGGACGGTTCGTCGACCGCCTTCCAGGCGGGCCGGGTGACGGGCCGCATACCGCGGACCGCGACCCTGCGGCCGACGGTGGTCCCCCTGGACTGGGCCCGGGCCGGAGACCCGCCCACCCGCCGGCCCGTCCGCGAACTCGGCAACGGGCCCACCGACCTGGCGCTGCTGGCCAGCGCGATCGAGCGCGCCGCGCGCGAGGCCGGGGCCCCCGCCGCCCCTCCGCTGTTGTGACGGCGGCCCACGACGGTCCGTCAAAGTGCTTATGACGGAGGGGAGTTGAGGGTTCCACGGACCACCTCGGGTCACGAGACGGTCACGAACGGCGAGTTGAGATGTAAACCGCTATTGCCGGGCAAGGTGTCGAGGCGTAGGACTGATCGCACGGGACGTACGGCACGGCCGGCCGACGACCGGCCGTGCCCACAGTTGGGGACGGTGAGCAATGCGCACTTCTGTCCGTACAACTCGATCGCGGGCCGTGAGAGCGGCCACCGCGCTGGTCGCGGCAGTGGCCCTCTCCCTCACGGCGGCCTGCGGCGGAGGTGACGACGGAAACGGCGGCGGGGGCTCCGAGAAGGGCGCGCAGGACCGGAAGCCCACCGTCGAACTGCCCGAACTGGACGGGGAGAGGCTCCAGGTCGCCGCGGTGTGGACGGGCGAGGAGCAGAAGAGGTTCGGCAAGGTCCTGGAGGAGTTCGAGAAGCGCACGGGCGCCGAGGTGAGCTTCGTGCCCACCGGCGACAACGTGGCGACCTTCGTCGGCTCCAAGATCGAGGGCGGCGCGCCGCCGGACGTGGCGATGCTGCCGCAGGTCGGCGTGCTCCACCAGTTCGCCGAGAAGGGCTGGCTCAAGCCGGTCGACGAGGCCACCCAGGAGCAGCTCGACAAGAACTTCTCCCAGGGCTGGCGGGACCTCGGCGCCCACGACGGCAAGCAGTACGGCGTCTACTTCAAGGCCGCCAACAAGTCCCTGATCTGGTACAACACCACCGCCTTCGAGAACGCGGGCGTGAGCGAGCCCAAGACCTGGGACGAGTTCCTCCAGACCGCCCGGACGATCTCCGACTCCGGTGTCCCGCCGGTCTCGGTCGGCGGCGCGGACGGCTGGACGCTCACCGACTGGTTCGAGAACGTCTACCTCTCCCAGGCGGGCCCCGAGAAGTACGACCGGCTCGCCAAGCACGAGATCAAGTGGACCGACCCCTCCGTCAAGGAGGCCCTGACCACCCTCGGCGAGCTGTTCGGCCAGAAGGAACTGCTCGTGGGGGGCAACGCCGGCGCGCTGCGGACGGAGTTCCCCAAGTCCGTCACCCAGGTCTTCTCCGACCTCGACGCCCCGCGGGGCGCGATGGTCTACGAGGGCGACTTCGTCGCCGGCAACATCGCCGACACGGAGGCGAAGATCGGCGAGGACGCCCGGGTCTTCCCGTTCCCGGCGGTCGGCGACGACGCCCCCGTGGTGAGCGGCGGCGACGTGGCGGTGGCGCTGAAGGACAACGAGGGCGCCCACGCCCTGCTCACCTTCCTGGCCTCCACCGACGCCGCGGCGATCTGGGCCGAGCAGGGCGGCTTCATCTCCCCCAACAAGGAGCTGGACACCTCCCTCTACCCCGACGAGGTGCAGCGCGACATCGCCGAGGCGCTGATCGCCGCGGGCGACGACTTCCGCTTCGACATGTCCGACCAGGCCCCGGCCGCCTTCGGCGGCACCAAGGGCGAGGGCGAGTGGAAGGCCCTCCAGGACTTCCTGATGGACCCGGACGACGTGGCGGGCGCCCAGCGCGCGCTGGAGGCCGCCGCGGCCAAGGCGTACGGCGACTGACGGCCGGACGGAGCGACTGCCATGTCGACCGCCACAGCGGGCGGCCCGGCGGCCCCCGGCCTGCCGGGCCCGTCCGTCCCGCAGGCCCCGCGCCGGGCCTCCGTCGTCCGCACCCGTTCCTGGCCGGCCGTCTTTTTCCTGCTGCCCGCCCTGGTGCTGCTGGGCGCGCTGGTCGTCTATCCCATCGTCTACTCGGTCTACCGCAGCTTCTTCGACGCGTCCGGCACCGGCTTCGTCGGCCTGGGCAACTACGTCGAGCTGTTCACCGACGACGGCACCCTGACCGCGATCAAGAACAACACGATCTGGGTCGTCGTCGCCCCGACCGTCTGCACCGCCCTGGGCCTGATCTTCGCGGTGCTGACCGAACGGGTGCGCTGGGGCACGGCGTTCAAGCTGATCGTCTTCATGCCCATGGCGATCTCGATGCTCGCGGCGGGCATCATCTTCCGCCTGGTGTACGAGCAGGACCCGGACCGCGGCGTGGCCAACGCCGTCTGGGTGAGCGTCCACGACACCTTCAACGAGTCCTCCGCCTGGCCCGGCGCCCGGCCCAGGCCCGACTCCGACCTGAAGGAGTCCGGCGGCTCGTACACCACCGCCGCCGCGGTGGACGCCGCCGACCCGGCCAACCTGCCGCTGGTCGGCGTACCGCCGCAGGACCTCGTGGACGCCGCCGAGGCCAAGCCCGCCGAACCGGCCGGCGACGGCGGGGTCACCGGAACGGTCTGGATGGACTTCACCAAGGGCGGCGGCGGAGAGCCGAACGTCGTCGATCCCGGCGAGAAGGCCCTGGCCGGGATCACCGTCGAGGCGGTGAAGGACGGGCGCGTCGTCGCCACGGCCACGACCGGCGAGGACGGCACGTACGCCCTCCCGGCGGAGGCGGACGGCGCGCGCCTGCGGCTGCCCGCCGCCAACTTCACCGAGGCCTACAACGGCGTCAACTGGCTCGGCCCGTCCCTGGTCACCCCGGCCATCATCGCCTCCTACGTGTGGATGTGGGCGGGCTTCGCGATGGTGCTGATCGCGGCGGGCCTGGCGGGCGTGCCCCGCGAACTGCTGGAGGCCGCGCGGGTCGACGGCGCGAGCGAGTGGCAGGTCTTCCGCAGGGTCACGGTGCCGCTGCTGGCGCCCGTGCTCGCGGTCGTCCTGGTCACCCTGATGATCAACGTGCTGAAGATCTTCGACCTCGTCTACATCATCGCCCCGGGCGCCACCCAGTCCGACGCGAACGTGCTGGCCCTCCAGCTGTATCTGTCGTCCTTCGGCGCGGACGCCGACCACGGCGTGGGCAGCGCCATCGCGGTGCTGTTGCTGCTGCTGGTGGTGCCGGTGATGATCTTCAACATCCGGCGTCTGAGGAGGGAGAACCGACGGTGAGCACTCTCTCCGAGGCCACGTCCGGCCCCACCCCCGCACCCGCTCCCTCCCCCGCGCGGCAGGAGGGCGGCCGGGCCCGGCGGCCGCTCGGCGCGCGGATCGCCGCCCTGACCGGCCACTGGGCGGTGCGCTTCGCACTGATCGTGATCGCCCTGCTGTGGCTGCTGCCCACCACCGGGCTGCTGGTGTCGTCCTTCCGCGACCGCTCCGCCATCTCCTCCTCCGGATGGTGGACGGCGCTGGGCGACTGGTCGCAGCTGACGGCGGCCAACTACCGGGCCCTGCTGGAGAACGACGCGATCACCAACTCCCTGCTGACCACCCTGGCCATCACCGTCCCCTCCACGGTGCTGGTCGTGGTCATCGGCTCGCTGGCCGGCTACGCCTTCGCCTGGCTGGACTTCCCCGGCCGCGACTGGTGGTTCCTGGTGGTGGTCGGGCTGCTGGTGGTGCCGGTGCAGGTGGCGCTGATCCCGGTGGCGAAGCTGTTCAACTCGCTGGGCATCTTCGAGACCACCATCGGCGTGGTGGTCTTCCACACCGCGTTCGGGCTGCCGTTCGCGGTCTTCCTGCTGCGGAACTTCTTCGCGGAGATCCCGCGCGAACTGCTGGAGGCGGCCCGGCTGGACGGCGCGGGCGAGGTGCGGCTGTTCACGCGCGTCGTCATGCCGCTGGGCGGCCCGGCGATCGCCTCGCTGGGCATCTTCCAGTTCCTGTGGGTGTGGAACGACATGCTGGTGGCGCTGATCTTCGCCGACTCCGGCGATCCGCCGATCACGGTCGCCCTCCAGCAGCAGGTGCGCCAGTTCGGCAACAACATCGACGTCCTCGCCTCCGGCGCGTTCGTCTCGATGGTGATTCCGCTCGTGGTGTTCTTCGCCTTCCAGCGGCAGTTCGTCTCGGGCGTGATGGCGGGCGCGGTGAAGTGACCCCGCCCGGGTGAGCCGTGCGCACGGAGGAGGGGGCGGCCGGTCGGCCGCCCCCTCCTCCGTGCTCCGCCGCGCGCCTCAGCGGTTGCTGCGCAGCAGCGTGCGCATCGTGCGCATGGCCACCGAGAGGTTCGCCAGGTCGAACGTCTCCGACTTGCGGATCTCCTCCAGCGTGGCGCGGGCCCGGCCCAGCACGGCGGCGTTCTTCTCCTCCCACGCCGTGAAGCGCTGCTCGGGCGTGGCGCTGCCGTCCCCGGCGGCCAGCACGTCCGCCGTGAGGAGCTGGTGGGCGGCGTAGAGGTCCTCGCGGATCGCCGCGCGGGCCATGGACTGCCAGCGGTCGGCCCGCGGCAGCTCGCTCACCCGGTCCTGGAGCTCGGTGATGCCCAGCCGGTCGGCGAGGTCGTAGTAGACCTCGGCGACGTCCAGCAGCTCCCGGCCCGTGCGGTCGGCGACGGCGACCACGTCCAGGGCCGGGAAGGCGGAGGAGAAGCCCGCCACCCGCAGCGCCAGGTCGCCGGGGACCCCGGCGGCGGTCAGCTCGTCGTTCACGCTCTGGAACCACTCCAGGTCGGTGCCCCTGAGCAGCTTCGGCAGCTCGGACCAGACCACCTCCACCCGGTCCCGGAAGACCTCGACGGTCTCGGCGATCCGCAGCGGCTGCGGCCGGTTGTTCAGCAGCCAGCGGGTGCCGCGCTCGACCAGCCGCCGGGCGTGCAGCCGGACGCGGGTCTGGACGTCGGCGGCGACCACGTTGTCCAGCGCCTCCACCTCGTCCCAGACGCGGGCCAGGCCGAAGATCTCGCGGGCCGCGACGTGCGCCCGGACGATCTCCTCCGTCGAGGCCCCGGACTCCTCCTTCATCCGGTGCACCAGGGTCGACCCGCCGGTGTTGACCGTGTCGTTGACCAGGACGGTCGTGATGATCTCCCGCCGCAGCGCGTGGCGTTCGATCTGCTCGGGGAAGCGCTCGCGCAGCGCGGTCGGGAAGTACGCGTGCGCCAGCCGCCGCAGGTACGGGTCGTCCGGCAGGTCGGTGTCCGCCAGCTCCTCGGTGATGGCGATCTTGGTGTAGGCGAGCAGGACCGCCAGCTCGGGCTGGGTGAGGCCGTGGCCGTGCGCCAGCCGTTCGCGGATCTGCCGGTCGGTGGGCAGGAACTCCAACTGCCGGTCCAGCCGGCCCTCGCGGGTCAGGGCGCGCATGAACCGCTGGTGGGCGTGGAGGAGGCCGGACGCCTGCTGCATCCCGTTGGCCAGCGCGACGTTCTGCGCGTAGTTGTTGCGCAGCACCAGCTCGGCGACCTCGTCGGTCATCTCGGCGAGCAGGGCGTTGCGCTGCTTGACGGTCATGTCGCCGTCGGCGACGACCGAGTTGAGCAGGATCTTGATGTTCACCTCCAGGTCGGAGGAGTTCACGCCCGCGCTGTTGTCGATGGCGTCGGTGTTGACCCGTCCGCCCTTCATCGCGAACTCGATCCGGCCCAGCTGGGTGAGGCCCAGGTTGCCGCCCTCGCCGACGACCTTGACCCGCAGGTCCCGGCCGTCCACGCGGATCGCGTCGTTGGCCTTGTCGCCGACGTCGGCGTGGGTCTCGGTGGACGCCTTCACGTACGTGCCGATGCCGCCGTTCCACAGCAGGTCCACCGGGGCCTTGAGGATGGCCTTCATCAGCTCGGCCGGGGTCATCTTGGTGACGCCGTCCTCGAGGCCCAGCGCCTCGCGCACGTGCGCGTTGATCGGGATGGACTTGGCGCTGCGGGGGTGGATGCCGCCGCCGGGCGACAGCAGGGAGGTGTCGTAGTCGGCCCAGGACGAGCGCGGCAGCTCGAACAGGCGGCGGCGCTCGGCGTAGGAGACGGCCGGGTCCGGGTCCGGGTCGACGAAGATGTGCCGGTGGTCGAAGGCCGCCACCAGCTTGATGTGCTCGCTGAGCAGCATGCCGTTGCCGAAGACGTCGCCGGACATGTCGCCGATGCCGACGACCGTGAAGTCCTCGGTCTGGGTGTCGTGGCCCAGCTCGCGGAAGTGCCGCTTGACCGACTCCCAGGCGCCGCGGGCGGTGATGCCCATGCCCTTGTGGTCGTAGCCGGCCGAGCCGCCGGAGGCGAAGGCGTCGCCCAGCCAGAAGCCGTAGGCGGTGGCGACCTCGTTGGCGATGTCGGAGAAGGCCGCGGTGCCCTTGTCGGCCGCGACGACCAGGTAGGTGTCGTCCCCGTCGTGCCGCACCACGTCCTTGGGCGGCACGACCCGGCCGGCCACGAGGTTGTCGGTGATGTCGAGCATGCCGGAGATGAAGGTCTTGTAGCAGGCGATGCCCTCGGCCAGCCAGGCGTCGCGGTCCACCGAGGGGTCGGGCAGCCGCTTGCCGACGAAGCCGCCCTTGGCGCCCACCGGCACGATCACCGTGTTCTTGACCTCCTGGGCCTTCACCAGGCCGAGGATCTCGGTGCGGAAGTCCTCGCGCCGGTCGGACCAGCGCAGGCCGCCGCGGGCGACCTTGCCGAACCGCAGGTGCACGCCCTCCACGCGCGGCGAGTACACCCAGATCTCGTAGGCCGGGCGGGGCGCGGGCAGGTCCGGGATGGCCTGCGGGTCGAACTTCATCGACACGTAGGCGTGCGGCCGCCCGGACTCGTCGCGGGGCTGGAAGTAGTTCGTGCGCAGGGTGGCCTTGATGAGGGTGAGGAACGAGCGCAGGATGCGGTCCTCGTCCAACGAGGCGACCTGGTCCAGCGCCCCCTCCAGCTCCTCCAGCAGGCCGTCGGTCAGCTCGTGGCCCGCGCTCGCGTGCTCCGGGGAGAACCTGGCCTCGAAGAGGTTGACCAGCAGCCGGGTGGTGTGGACGTTGCGACGGAGGGTGTCCTCCATGTAGTCCTGGCTGAAGGGCGAACCGGCCTGCCGCAGGTACTTGGCGTACGCGCGCAGCACCATCGCCTGGCGCCACGTCAGCCCGGCGGAGAGCACCAGCGCGTTGAAGCCGTCGCTCTCGGCGTCGCCGCGCCAGACGGCGGCGAAGGCCTCCTGGAAGCGCTCGCGGGCGTCGCCGTCCAGGTTCTGCTCCCGGCCCGCGGGCACGCGCAGCCCGAAGTCGTAGATCCACGCCCGGGAGCGGTCGGCGCAGCGCAGCTCGTACGGGCGCTCGTCGACGACCTCGACGCCCAGGGCCTGGAGGATGGGCAGCACCGCGGAGAGCGAGACCGGCTCCCCGGTGCGGTAGATCTTGAAGCGACGCTCTCCCGAGGCGGCCCCGACGGGCTCGTACAGGCTGAGCGCGAAGTCGCTGACGCCCTCCTCGCTCTCCAGCCCCCTCAGGTGCCGGAGGTCGGCGACGGCCGCGCGGGGCGGGAAGTCGGCCTTGTACCCCTCGGGGAAGGCGTTGGCGTAGTGGTGCGCCAGCCGGGCCGCCTGCTCCTCGCCCAGCTCGGAGACCAGCGCCTCGGAGAAGCCGTCGTCCCAGGAGCGGGCGGCGTCGGCGAGCCGGGCCTCGATGCGCTCGACGTCGGCGTCGGTCAGCTCGGCCAGCTCCGTGCCCTGCGGGACGCGGATGACGAAGTGCAGCCGGGCCAGCACCGATTCGGTGTTCCAGGCGGTGAAGTCGACGTTGGTGCCGCCCAGTTCCTCGGTGAGGATGTCGATCAGCCGCAGCCGCACGGCGGTGGTGTAGCGGTCGCGCGGCAGGTAGACCAGCGCGGAGTAGTACCGGCCGTACTCGTCCTGGCGCAGGTAGAGCCGGAGCTTGCGGCGCTCCTGGAGGTACAGGACGGAGGTGACGATGTCGCGGAGCTCGTCGGCCGGGATCTGGAAGAGCTCGTCGCGCGGGTACGTCTCCAGGATCTGGAGCAGGTCGCGGCCGTCGTGGCTGTCGGGGGTGAAGCCCGAGGAGACGATGACCTCCTCGACCTTGCGCCGGATGACGGGCACGCGGCGCACCGACTCGGTGTAGGCGGCCGACGAGAACAGGCCGAGGAAGCGGCGCTCGCCGACCACGTTGCCCGCCTCGTCGAACTTCTTCACCCCGATGTAGTCCAGGTACGAGGGGCGGTGGACGGTGGCGCGGCTGTTGGCCTTGGTGAGCACCAGCAGCCGGTGCTCGCGGGCCTTGGCGCGGACGCCCGCGGTGAGCCGGTTGAAGGCGGGGGAACCCCCGTGCGCGTGGTGCTCCTCGCCGCCGTCCTGGCGCGGGTCGGAGCGGAGGATGCCGAGCCCGGTGCCGGGGACGGCGGTGAGCAGCAGCTCCTCGGTGCCGTCGGCGGCGGTCTCGGAAGTCAGGTCGTACTCGCGGTAGCCGAGGAAGGTGAAGTGGTCGGAGGCGAGCCAGCGCAGCAGCTCGCGGGCCTCCTCGACCTCCTGCTCGGGCACGTCGTCGGCGATCGGCTCGTCGGGCAGCCCGTCGGCGATCCGCAGGGCGGCGGCCCGCATCTTCTGCCAGTCCTCGACCGCCTCGCGGACGTCGGACAGCACGCGTCGCAGGTCGGCGGTGATCCGCCGCAGGACGTCGTGGTCGGTCTCGCGGTCGATCTCGACGTGGATCCAGGACTCGACGACCGTGTCGTGCGGGAGCCCGTCCCGGCTCTCGGCGTCCGGCAGGATCTCCAGCAGCTTGCCGGCGACGTCGCGGCGGACGACCACCTGGGGGTGGATCACCAGGTGGATGCCGCGGTCCTGCCGCGTCAACTCGTTGGTGACCGAATCCACCAGGAAGGGCATGTCGTCGGTGACGACCTCGACGACCGTGTGGGTGCAGGTCCAGCCGTTCTCCTCGACCGACGGCGTGTGGACGCGGACGTTCGCGGTGCCCTGGGGCCGCTCCTGCGCCAGTCGGTGGTGGGAGACCGCGGCCCCGTAGACGTCGACCGGGTCGCGGTCGAGGAGGTCCTCGGGTGCGGTGTGCAGGTAGTAGCGCTGGAGGTACGGACCGAGTGTCCCGGCGTCCAGGCCCGGAACCGGGTGGGTTCCGGCCGGGCCGTGCTCAGCCACTCGCGCGGCCCGTTCGAGCAGCTCGGCCTTCTCTTCGTCCAGCTTGGTCTGCATGTCGTCTGGCTCCTGTCGCGCGCCGTTGCGTGACGTCAAGGTGGTGGAGGCGTGACGCCGACACACACAGTGTCCGCCGGAGCGGGGCGTCATGCCGGAAAGAACCGTGATCGGTGGCGGCCCGGGCGCTGCCGCGCCGGGGTCTCACAGCGGAGGCGACGTTGCCTTCCGTGGGTATCGCACTGATCACGCGGCCAGGCTATCGCTCCCCGCCCCGGGGCCGTCTTGCACAGCTCGCGCAAAATAGGGGCTCCGAGTTGGCCGTATTGGACAGATCGCGCGGGCGTGCGCCGTCCCCGCTCACGGCAGGACCGCGGCGCCCGACGACGGCGCCCACCCCTCCTCGACCACGCGCCGGGCCGTCTCGACGGCCTCGACGAGGCTGTCGACCACCGGCACCCCGGCCGTCTCCAGGCTGGCCCGGCTGTGCGAACCGCCGGTGTACAGCACGGCCGACGCGCCCACGTGGGCCGCCGCCACCGCGTCGTCCACGGCGTCGCCGATCACCACGGTGCGGCGCGGGTCGAAACCGTCGAGCGTCGCCACGTGCGCCGCCATCTGCCGCGCCTTGCCCTTCTTCGGACCGTCCCGGCGGCTGCCGTCCACCCGGACGAAGTGCTCCTCGATGCCGTGGCGGCGCACCAGCGGCACCAGGTGGTCGTGCGGGGCGAGGGAGCACAGCGACTGTGTCGCGCCGGCCGCCCGCCACTCGGCGAGCAGTTCCGCCGCGCCCTCGGCGAGCCCCACGGTCTCGGCGCGCGTGAAGTAGTGCCGGTGGAAGACCGAGTCCATCTCGGCCCACTCCTCCTCGGTGGGCAGCCGCCCCATCAGCCGCTCGTAGAAGCGCGGCACCGGCACGCAGTACAGCTCCCGGTAGCGCTCCGGTGTGATCGGCGGCAGGCCGATCTCGGCGAACGCGGCGTTGGTCGCCTCGACGACCGCGTCGATGTCGTGCAGCAGTGTCCCGTTCCAGTCCCACACGATGTGGGCTCTCCCCGTCCCCGAATGCATACCCACGACGGTACGACGCCGCGGTGACAGTCCGCCGGGAACGGCCCGGAACGGCGACCCGGACGGACCGGTCAGCCGAGGTCCTCCAGGAGGTTGCCGATCTCCTGGGTGGCGTACCACAGCAGCTCGTGGTCGTCCGCCCCGTCCACGACGAACCGGGCGTCGTCGTCGCCCTGGTCGGCCGCGCCCAGCGCGTCCGCCGCCGCGGCGACGTCCTTCTCGGCGTCCTTGCCGTCGATGTGCACGGCGGCGGCCCTGGACAGCGGTACGGGCCGCTCGATGCGCACCTCGCCGAGCGTGGACGGGTCCAGGCTGTGGTCCGGGTCGGCGACCGCCTCGCGGTCGGGCACGTCCGCGGCCACCACCACCCGGAGCCGCGGGGCGTTCGGGTCGGCGGCCAGTTGCCGCAGCGACGCCTGCGCGGCCCGGCCGAGCGCGGCGTACTCCAGTTCCTCGATGTCGTCCGAGACGTACCACTCGCGCAGCCCCGGGGTGACCGCGTAGGCGGTCAGCGGGCCGGGGCCCAGCTCACCCTTCCGGTGCGCGTCCGCGAGGCCGGGCAGGGTCAGGGGGAGATAGACGCGCATCGCTACCGCTTTCGTGTAAGGCCGGTCCGACTGCCCCCGACAGCATACGGCGGGCGGAGCGCCTCGACCGTCTCCGGGGCCGTTCCGCCGCGCCCCGCCTCACGCGCGAGCACCACAGGTCAGGGGCACCGTGCGTCAGCACCGGCGCGCGCCCTCCGCCGGATAGGTGAACCGCTCGGGAGCCGCCACGTCCGGTCACCGGTCGTTGCCGCCTCCGGGGCGTCCCAGTAGAACCGGTGCGAAAGCTACCGCTCAGTACGCACCGTGTCGGTGCGCGAGAGGCAACGGGGAGAGACATGCCGCCCACCAGCCGTACCGCTCCGCCCGGACGCGGGGACTCCCGCCGGCCGGCCCACTCGGCCGTGCTCGCCGCCCGGCGGCGCGAACGCGACCGGCTGCCGCACTACTGGTTCGCCCACCGGCTGGTGCTCGTCCTCAGCGGCCAGCGGCCGGTCCACCTGCTGCTCGGCCACGCCCGCGACGAGGCGTACGAGCAGCTCGTCCGGCTCGCCCCGCACGCACCGCTGCGGCCCGCGGCGAACGCCCCGGCCCCCGTGGTGCGGGAGGTCGGCTGGGCCCAGCCCCGCCCCGGCGCGGTCGAGGCGTTCGCCCGCGTCCGGGCCGGCGACCGGCTCCGCGCCCTGGCCTTCCGCCTGGAACGGGCCCGCGACCAGCGCTGGCAGTGCTCCGCCGTCGAACTCGACACGGTGTCCTAGGACGGCCCGACCAGGGACGACCCGGCGCGTCCACGAGCCCCCGTGGACGCGCCGGGGCCGGGCCCCCTCTGGGAGCCCGGCCCCGGCCACGGCGGTCGCCGTGTCACTTCTTGCGGCGGCGGCCCTTCTGGGCCTTGCGGCGCTCCGCGCGCGTCATGCCGTCCGCGGGGGAGCGGACCGGGCCGCCCTCGTCGCCGTTGGCGGAGAAGTCGCCCTCCACGACGCCTCCCGCCCCGGCCTCGCCGTCCACCGCCGGCGCGGTGAAGTGCAGCCGGTCCGGGCGCTGCGGGGTGTCGAGGCCCTTGGCGCGGATCGCCGGACGCGGGGCACCGGCGGGCACGGCCGCCTCCTCGGGCCGCTTCTCCAGCGAGGGCGCGGGCTTGGCCTCCTCGACCGGCACCTCCTCGACCTGCTGCTCGACCTGGACCTCCAGGTTGAACAGGTAGCCGACGGACTCCTCCTTGATGCCGTCCATCATCGCGACGAACATGTCGTAGCCCTCGCGCTGGTACTCCACCAGCGGGTCGCGCTGCGCCATGGCGCGCAGGCCGATGCCCTCCTGGAGGTAGTCCATCTCGTAGAGGTGCTCACGCCACTTGCGGTCGAGCACGGAGAGCACCACGCGGCGCTCCAGCTCGCGCATGATCTCCGGGCCGAGCTCCTTCTCGCGCTCCTCGTACCGCTCGTGGATGTCGTCCTTGACGGCCTCCGCGATGAACTCCGCGGTGAGGGCCTCCCGGCCGCCGGCGGCCTCCTCCAGGTCCTCGATGGTGACCGTCACCGGGTAGAGCTGCTTGAACGCGCTCCACAGCCGGTCCAGGTCCCACTCCTCGGCGAAGCCCTCGACCGTCTCGGCCTGGATGTAGGCGTCGATGGTGTCGTCCATGAAGTGGATGATCTGCTCGCGCAGGTCCTCGCCCTCCAGGACGCGGCGGCGCTCGCCGTAGATGACCTCGCGCTGCCGGTTGAGGACCTCGTCGTACTTCAGGACGTTCTTGCGGATCTCGAAGTTCTGCTGCTCGACCTGCGACTGCGCCGAGGCGATGGCGCGGGTGACCATCTTGTTCTCGATCGGGACGTCGTCGGGCACGTTGGCCATGGACATCACGCGCTCGACCATCTGCGCCTTGAACAGCCGCATCAGGTCGTCGCCGAGCGAGAGGTAGAAACGGGACTCGCCCGGGTCGCCCTGCCGGCCGGAGCGACCGCGGAGCTGGTTGTCGATGCGGCGCGACTCGTGCCGCTCGGTGCCCAGGACGTAGAGACCGCCCAGCTCGGCGACCTCGTCGTGCTCCTCGGCGACCGCCTGCTCGGCGCGCTCCAGGGCGGCGGGCAGGGCCGCGGCCCACTCCTCGGCGTTCTCCACCGGGTCCAGGCCCTTGGCCCGCAGCTCCGACTCGGCGATGTTGTTGGGGTTGCCGCCGAGCATGATGTCCGTACCGCGGCCGGCCATGTTCGTGGCGACCGTCACGGCGCCCTTGCGGCCCGCCTGGGCGACGATCGCGGCCTCGCGCTCGTGGTTCTTGGCGTTCAGCACCTCGTGCGGCACACCGCGCTTCTTGAGCTGCTGCGACAGGTACTCGGACTTCTCGACCGAGGTGGTGCCCACCAGGACCGGCTGGCCCTTCTTGTGCCGCTCGACGATGTCCTCGACGACCGCCTCGAACTTCGCCACCTCGGTGCGGTAGATCAGGTCCGGCTGGTCCTTGCGGATCATCGGGCGGTGCGTCGGAATCGGCACCACGCCCAGCTTGTAGATCTGGTGGAACTCGGCGGCCTCGGTCATGGCCGTACCGGTCATGCCCGACAGCTTGTCGTAGAGGCGGAAGAAGTTCTGGAGGGTGATCGTGGCGAGCGTCTGGTTCTCGTCCTTGATCTCCACCCCCTCCTTCGCCTCGATCGCCTGGTGCATGCCCTCGTTGTAGCGGCGGCCCGCGAGGATACGGCCGGTGTGCTCGTCGACGATCATGACTTCGCCGTTCAGGACGACGTAGTCCTTGTCCTTCTTGTAGAGCTCCTTGGCCTTGATCGCGTTGTTGAGGTAACCGACCAGCGGGGTGTTGACCGACTCGTAGAGGTTGTCGATGCCCAGCCAGTCCTCGACCTTGGCGACGCCCGACTCGTGGATGGCGACCGTGCGCTTCTTCTCGTCGACGTCGTAGTCGCCGGTCTCGGGCTGCTGCTTGAACGGGTTGGCGGGCTCGCCGCGCTCCAGCTTCCGCACCAGCTTGGCGAAGTCGCTGTACCACTTGGTCGCCTGGTCGGCCGGACCGGAGATGATCAGCGGCGTACGGGCCTCGTCGATCAGGATGGAGTCGACCTCGTCGACGATCGCGAAGTTGTGGCCGCGCTGCACCAGCTCGTCCTTCGACCACGCCATGTTGTCGCGCAGGTAGTCGAAGCCGAACTCGTTGTTGGTGCCGTAGGTGATGTCGCAGGCGTACTGCTCGCGGCGCTGCGCCGGGGTCATGTTGGCCACGATGCAGCCGACCGACAGGCCCAGGAACCTGTGGACCCGGCCCATCAGCTCGGAGTCGCGCTGCGCCAGGTAGTCGTTGACGGTGATCAGGTGGACGCCCTTGCCGGAGAGCGCGTTGAGGTACGCGGGCAGGGTGCCGACGAGGGTCTTTCCCTCACCGGTCTTCATCTCCGCGACGTACCCCATGTGCAGCGCGGCGCCGCCCATGATCTGCACGTCGTAGTGGCGCTGACCGAGCACGCGCTTGGCCGCCTCGCGGACCGTCGCGAAAGCCTCGGGAAGCAGGTCGTCCAGGGTCTCGCCGTCGGCGAGGCGCTCCTTGTACTCGTCCGTGAGCGCCCTCAGCTCGGCGTCGGAGAGGTTGACGAAATCCTCTTCGATCGACGACACCTGGTCCGCGATGCGGTGCAGCTTGCGCAGGATCTTGCCTTCACCTGCACGCATGATCTTGCCGAAGACGGACACGTAGGCTGGCTCCTTGCCGGTCGGGCCTGGCAGCACGGGTCTGGTGCGCTGGCACGGCGGGCCTCTTTCCTTGCTCTCGGGCCCAGCCGCACCGGCCATCGTATGCGAGGGGCACCGGCCCCTGTACCCCCCAACGTGCCGGAGGCTCGGAAGGTGCCGGATCCGCCCGATTGGATGACCGGCAGAATCCCCTCATGCGACCTGTCACCCTCGGTACCGAACGCCTGCTGCTGCGCCCCTTCGAGCCGCGGGACGTCCCCGCCGTCCACACCGCCTGTCAGGATCCGGACATCCTGCGCTGGACCACGCTCCCCGATCCGTACGAACGGCGACACGCGCAGGAGTTCGTGCTGAGCATCGCCCCGGCCGGCTGGCGCGAGGACAGCGCGTACACCTTCGGCGTCTTCACCCGGGACGGAGGACTGGTCGGTTCGATGGGGCTGGTGCGGATCACGCCGCCCGGCCCGGAGGGGCGCCTGGCCGAGCTGGGCTACTGGACGGCCAGGGAGCGCCGCAACCGCGGCTACACCGTGGAGGCCGCGCGGGCGGTGGTCGACTGGGCCTTCGCGGAGCTGGGCGTGGAGCGGCTGGAGTGGTTCGCCGAGGCCGGGAACACCGGGTCCCGGGCGGTGGCGGAGCGGCTGGGCTTCGTCATGGAGGGCACCCTGCGGGCGCGCATACCGTTCCGCGGCACCCGGCGGGACGCGTGGGTGGCGTCGCTGCTGCCGTCCGACCGGGGACGGCCGTCGGCCGTGCCGTACCTCCCGGGGCCGCGGTAGGGCCGCGGGCGCCGGGCGTCGGGCGCCCGCGGGCGTCGGACGTCGGGCGCCGGCGGGATCCGGCGTCCGTTGTCGGTGGCGGCCTCTATCGTCGGCGCATGACCACCGCCACACTCTCCCTCTCCGCCGACGAGGCCCGCCGGATCGCGCTGCGCGCGCAGGGGCTGCTGGGAGCCCCCGACCGCCGTGCCGGGGTGCGGGGCGTCCTGCGTCGCCTGGGCGCCATACAGCTGGACACCATCTCGGTGCTGGCGCGCTCGCACGAGCTGGTGCCGTACGCGCGGCTGGGCGCGGTCGGCCGCGACGCGGTGGAGGCGGCGTACTGGGCGGACGGGCACTCCTTCGAGTACTGGTCGCACGCCGCGTGCGTCCTGCCCGTCGAGGAGTGGCCGTACTTCGCCTTCCGGCGCCGCGCCTACCGGGCGAAGGGGCACCGCTGGCACCGCCTGGAGGACTCCGAGCGCTCCTGCGCCGCCGTGCGGGACCGGCTGAAAGCCGACGGCCCGCTGACCGCCACCGAACTGGGCGGCGCGAAGAACGGCGGCGAGTGGTACGACTGGTCCGAGACGAAGATCGCGGTCGAGTGGCTGCTCGACACCGGCGAGGTGGTCTGCACCCGGCGGCGCGGCTGGAAGCGGGTGTACGACCTGGCCGAGCGCGCCATCCCCGAGGAACTGCTCCACGACGACCCGGACGACCACGAGTGCCTGCGTCGGCTGGTCGCCCAGGCCGGGGCCGCCATGGGCGTGGCCACCCGCGCCGACCTGGCGGACTACCACCGGTTGAAGGGCGAGCAGGTCGACGCCGTGGTGGCGGAGACGGGTCTGGTCCCGGTGGAGGTCGAGGGCTGGGGCAGACCGGCCTGGGCCGATCCCGCGGCGCTGGAGGCCGAGTCCGCGGCGCGCCGGGAACGGCACCGCACGACGCTGCTGTCGCCGTTCGACTCGCTGATCTGGGACCGCAAGCGCACCGAGCGGATCTTCGGGTTCACCCACCGGCTGGAGGCGTACGTGCCCCGGGCCAAGCGGATACACGGCTACTTCGCGATGCCGCTGCTGTCGGGTGGACGGCTGCTGGGCCGGGTCGACCCGGCCCGTGAGGGCCGGACCCTGGTGGCCCGGCAGGTGTCGATGGCGGGCCGGAGGGCGGCGGAGCCGATGGCACGGGCCCTGTGGGAGGCGGCGAGCTGGGTGGGCTGTGACGCGGTCCGCGTCGAGCGCTGCGACGATCCGGAGGCGGCCGCCGCCCTCACCGCGGCCCTCGCCTGACCGTCCCGCCGCACCGAAGGCCCGCCCCGTCTCACCTGATCTCGAGGATCTTCTCCCGCATCGCGTAGACCACGGCCTCCATCCGGGAGTGGAGCTGGAGCTTCTCCAGGATGTTGCGGACGTGGTTCTTCACGGTGTTCTCACTGATGAAGAGCTCCTTGGCGATGTCCCGGTTGTTCATGCCGGTGGCGACGAGCTTGAGCACCTCCAGCTCCCGGTCGGTGAGGCGGGGCGCGGGCACCAGCCGCTTCTCGTCGGTGCGCTGGATCATCGACTTGAACTCGGTCAGCAGCTTCGCCGCCATCGAAGGACTGATCTGGGACTGCCCGTCGGCGACCGCGCGGATCGCGGTGGAGACCTCGTCGGTGGAGATCTCCTTGAGCAGGTAGCCGGTGGCCCCCGCCTTGATGGCGTCGTAGAGGTCGGCCTCCTCGTCGCTGATCGTCAGCATGATGATCTTCGCGCTGGGGGCCACCTCCTTGATCGAGGTGCACGCCTCGATGCCGCCGCGTCGGGGCATCCGCACGTCCATCAGAACGATGTCGGGCAGCAGGTCGGCGGCCTTCTCCACGGCCTCGGCGCCATCGCCCGCCTCGCCGACGACCTCGATGTCCTCCTCCTGCGCCAGGACGATCTCCAACCCGCGCCGGAAGAGGGCGTGGTCGTCGACCACCAGGACCCGGATGGGCTCCTCGCGCGATGCGCCTTCCCGCGCGTCCGCGGGGACGGTGCTGCCGTCGCGCGCGCCGGACGTCACGGGTCCGAAGCTGTCCGCCATCGTTCCTCCCCCTGCAGGCAAGGCTGAGCGGCTCCAACCGGTCGGTGCAGGGCGCCGGTTGGGCGTGAGGCCATGATTCCATGCCCCCGCCCCCGGCCGAATTCCTCAATCGGCCAGGGGCGGGGGCAGTTCGCGATGTCAGCGACTGTTCTCAGCCACCGATGGCGTCTCCGGCGCCACTCGGCGGCTCCTCGACGAACGGATCGGGTTCCAGATGGATGACGCCGTAGTCGTAGCCGTGCCGTCGGTAGACGACGCTCGGCAACTTGGTCTCGGAGTCGACGAACAGGTAGAAGTCGTGCCCGACCAGTTCCATCTCGTACATGGCCTGGTCCAGCGACATCGGGGCCGCGGTGTGGGTCTTCTCCCGCACGACCAACGGTCCTTCCCCCTGCACCTCCAGCGGGCCGATCCTGGTGGTGGGAGGCTTCTCCTCTTCCGTCGTCCGCTGGGGTCCCAGGAGACCGTCCTCGCCGATGCGCGCCGCGTTCGGGACGGTCACGGCCACGTCGTGTGCCGGAATCCGGTTGTGCCCGTTGCCGCGTCGCGCGCAGACCCGCTTGTCGTGCTGCTTGCGCAACCGCGTTTCCAGCTTCTCCGTGGCGAGATCCAACGCCGCGTACGGATCGGCCGCCGACGCCTCGGCGCGGATCACCGGCCCCCTGGAGCGCAGTGTGATCTCCACTCGGTCACGACGGTCGGCCTGACGAGGGTTGTGCTCCTTCGTCACCTCGACGTCGAGACGGATCGCCTTGGCATCGATCTTCTGGATCTTCTCCAGCTTGAGCTTGTCGACCACGTGCTTGCGGAATCGCTCCGGCACCTCTGTCTTACGGCCCTTGACGACGATGTCCACGCAGAACTCCGTTCCCGGGCGGTTCCGCGGAACAGGGGCGGAACTCGCCCTTTGTGCACTGAGTCCGAACGGTGCCGATCACATACGGTCACCGTCCGGCGCTACGTCGGGTTGCGACTTTCACCTCCTCCTCCCCCATCGGGAAGATCGCCACCCCTCCCATTCGGGAGGATTGGACAGCAAAGCCGGGCAAACGCCAGATAGCGCACATGTCCCGCTGTTTGGAACAGCTTTCGCCATTCCTCACCACCGAACCTACCCCCACTGGGGGAAGCTCGGCACCCCCTACCGGCACGTACCTCCGATCGGGTGTATCCCGCCTCTGTAACCGCAACGAGATGTCTCAAACGGTGGTTCCGCGCCAATCGCCGAGACCGCCGGGTGCCGCGGGTCGGGGGAGGTCGGTCTCCGCGACCGCCACCACCGCCGCGCCGACCACCCGGCCGCCCGCCCCGGTCAGCGCCCGCGCCGCCTCCGCGAGCGAGGCGCCCGTCGTCACCAGGTCGTCCACCACGACCACCGGCCCCTCGGCCAACAGCCGTCCGGCCCCGGCCGGCACGCCCAGCGCGCCGGCCAGGTTGGCCGACCGCCGCGTGGCGGTCAGCCCCGCCTGGTCGGCCACGGAACGCCGCTGCCGCACCACGGGGAGCACCCGCGCGGGCCGTCCGGCACGTCTCAGTTCCCCGGCCGCCGCCAGGGCCGTCCGCCGCACCGGATCGTGACCGCGCGCCGCCACCGCCCGCCTCGCGGACGGCACCGGCACCAGCAGCAGCGGCCCGTCGTCCGCGACCGTCCCCGCGGCGTCCGCCACCGCCCGCACGGCTCCGGCGAGCACGGACCCCAGCGGGGCGGCCAGCCACAGCGCGCCGCGCTCCTTGTGCGCGAGCAGCACGGCCCGCGCCTCGTCGGCGTACGTCAGGGACGCGTACACCACCGGTGGGCCCGCCACCGCCGGCCGCACCCGCCGTGCCTCCGCCCCGTCCAGCAGCCCCCGACACCGCGCGCACAGACCGGCGCGCGGCAACCCGCACCCGGCGCAGTCGGCCGGCAGCACCAGATCGACCAGTTCCCGCCACCATCCCCGCATGCGGGGATGCCTACCCCGGGTAGACCGGCAGCGACCCCTCGTCCGTGACCAGTTCCCAGTCGCCGTCGCGCGAGAGCCGGGCGATGCCCTCCCGGGTGTCGGCCAGCAGCGGCTTCTCCCCGTTCTCCGCGGCCGCCACCCCGGTCACCTCGTTGAGTCCGGGCAGCGTGGCCGGACTCGCCGGCGAACCGTCCGTCGCCGTGTACCGCAACTGCTGGACGCCCCCGGCCTCCCGACCGACGACCACCAGCCGGCTGCCCCCCGCCCAGGACGCGTCCACCACGTCCTCCATCTGCGGGGCGATCGGCCGCAGGCCCTCCACCGTCGCCTTGGGCACGTCGCCGTCGGCGTCCTCCCGCTCGATGCGTCCGAGCTGCAGCGTCGTACGGCCGTCCTCGCTGATCAGCAGCGCTATCCGCACCCCGTCCGAGGAGACCCGCAGCGCCTCGATCCGGCCCTCGCCGAGGCCGACCACCTCGACCTTCTCCGGCTCCTCCTGGCCCCCGCGCAGCCGCAGCAGTCCGGGCCCGTCCGGGTCGCGGTCGGCCACCCACAGATCCCCCAGCCCGTCCCAGCTCGGCGCCGTCAACCGGTCCGCCTCCCGCTCGGCCTCGCTGATCAGGACGGGATCGCCGAGGTCGGTGTCGGCCGTCAACGGGGCGACGTACAGCGCCCGGCCGTCCAGCGACACGCCCGCGCCGCGCTGCTCGTCCCGGCTCACCGCGACCGGCCCCAGCCGGATCTGCCCGGCGCTGAACGGCCCCTCGACCGGGACCGTCCGCTCGGTGCCCTCCACCACCGTGGCCAACCGGTTCTCGCCGTCCACGAAGTACCCGCGGCCCGCCTCGCCGTCCAGCCGCCCCGGCGCGTACGCCTCGGCCTCCTCACGGCTCTGCGCGCACAGTTCCTCGCCGCCCCGGCCGACGGTCAGCCGGACCCGGTCGACCTTGCTCGACACCTGACCGACCACCGTGTACAGCACCTGTGCGGCCATCCGGTCGCACTGGGCGCCCTCCACCAGGATCGGCCGCTCGTGATCGCCCACCTTCCCCCTGGTCAAGGGGACGGTCAGCGTGCCGGAGTCGTCCGGGGAGAGCCGCACGCCGCCGACGAGCCGCGTGTCCTCGGGGAACGCCGAGGTCACCACGGGGGCCAGCCAGCCGGTCGGCCCGTCCAGCACCGCCTTGACCGCCTCGGTCACCGGGTCTATCCGCTCCCGGAGATAGACCGGGTCGGCGACCAGGACGTCCCTGCCGCGCGTCACCGCGCCGGCGTCCGGCCCCAGGTCGGCGTAGTGGTAGACGTCGACCGGCTCGTAGTTGCGCTGGAAGTCGGACTCGGCCACCACCAGCCCGTCCGGCAGCCGGTCGATCCGCCACTGCCCGTCGACCTTGACCAGGTGGAACGTCTCCCGGTACGTCCCCTCGCTGGGCCGGTAGGCGTGCTCGCTGTCCACCAGGGCCACGGTGGAACCGGTCACCTCCAGCGTGGAGCCCGTGGCCCTCCGGTCGGTGAGGTCGTTGTACGGGGAGAACACCCTGGGCGCGCCGTCGAGCACCGTCGTACGGGCGAAGGGGTCCCAGGACTCCGCCGTCCTGTCGGTCAGGTACTCGCGGGCGGTCCTGAAGTCCGGCTCGTCGCTCGTCGTGGCCTCCAGGAAGCCGCGGACGATCTCCCACGGCGACGCGCCGTTGCGCGGGCTCACCCCGAACACCCGCACCTGCGAGTCGGTGTCGGACCGGTGGGAGGGGTTCACCCGGCGCACCTCCCCCTCGTCGGGCATCGACGCGCAACCGGTGAGCAGCAGGGCGACGACGCCGAGCGCCATCGCGGCCCCGCGACGTCTCGGGCGGCCCGTGCCACCTCCGCGCGGGCGCTCAGTCACCGTGCCGCTCGCCATGCCGTCCGTACCCCTCCGTCGTCCGTGTGCGTGCCCCGGGCCCGCTTCCCTCCGCGTCGTCCGCGCCCCGCGGCGGTGCCGCCACCGCGCCGTCCGCCGGCCGCCGTCCGTCCTCGTCGGTCGTCCCGCGGGACGACTCCGGCACGGACGCGGGCGCTCCACCACCGGACGGGGCGTTCGCGGCGCCCCGCCTGCGACGGGAGTCGGCGGGTTCCAGGGGGATGGGCGAGCCACGCAGGGGCCCGCCCGCGGTCTGCGGGATGGTCAAGCGGAACTGCGAGCCGCCGCCCGGCTCGCCCCACGCCTGCAGCCAGCCGCCGTGCAGCCGGGCGTCCTCGACCGCGATGGACAGCCCCAGGCCGGTGCCGCCCGTGGTGCGGGCCCGGGCCGGGTCGGCCCGCCAGAAGCGGTTGAAGACCCGGGCGGCCTCGCCCGGCTTGAGCCCGACGCCGTAGTCGCGCACGGCCACCGCCACGGCACCGTCCCCCGTGGCGAGCCGGACCACGACGTCCCTGCCCTCGCCGTGCTCGACGGCGTTGACGACGAGGTTGCGCAGCACGCGCTCGATGCGGCGGGCGTCGGCCTCCGCCATCACCGGCTGCTCGTCGCCGTACACCAGGAAGCGGCTGCCCTTGCGCTCGGCCAGCGGCTCGGCCCCCTCCAGGACGCGCCTGACCACGTCGCGCAGATCGGTCGGCTCGGCCTCCAGGGCCGCGGCCCCGGCGTCGAAGCGGCTGATCTCCAGCAGGTCGGCGAGGAGCGACTCGAACCGGTCGAGCTGCCCGAGCAGCAGTTCGGCGGAGCGCTTGGTCACCGGGTCGAAGTCCTCGCGCGCCTCGTGGATGACCTCCGCCGCCATCCGCACCGTGGTCACCGGGGTGCGCAGCTCGTGCGAGACGTCCGAGACGAAGCGCCGCTGCATCCGGGAGAGTTCCTCCAACTGCTGGATCTTCAGCTGGAGGTTCTTCGCCATCTTGTTGAACGACTCGCCCAGCCGCGCGATGTCGTCCTCGCCGGTGACCTTCATCCGCTCCTGGAGGCGCCCGGCGGCCAGCCGTTCGGAGATCCTGGCGGCCATCCGCACGGGGGTGACGACCTGACGGACGACGAGCCAGGCGATGGCCCCCAACAGCACCACCACGAAGACCCCGGCGGTGGCGAGGGTGCCCGTCACCAGGCTGAGGGACTTCTCCTCCTGGTTGAACGGGAAGATGTAGTACAGCTGGTACGGGTCCCCGTTGGGGTCGTTGAGCCGCTTCCCCACGATCAGCGCGGCCTCGGTCCGACCGTCGCCCAACACGACCCTGCCGTACTGCTCGTGGGTGTCCGGGCTCTGGTCCAGCGCCTCGCGCAACTGCGCCGGCACGCTCTCCTCGGGCCGCACCGTGCCGGAGGCGCGCGGCCCGTGCGTACCGGTGCCCTCGCCGGTGCCGAAGGTGCTCGCGTCCCCCTCGGAGCTGAGCGCCACCAGGTAGTAGACGCCCTGCCCGCCGCTGGCGAGCTGCGTCACCAGGTTGGTCAGCCAGGTGCCGGTGTCCTGCACCCCCCGGCGGCCGTTCCCGGGGTCGCCCTCGGCCGTTCCGTCGGCCGCGTCGTCGGCCATCTGTTCGGCCACCGCGAAGCCCCCGGCGGCCTGGCTCTGCGCCGCCTGGCGCTTGGCCTCCAGCAGCCCGTTGCGGACCTGCCCGACCACGACCAAGCCGAGCAGCAGGACGACGGCGAGCGACAACAGCAGCGTGGCGGCCACCACCCGCAGTTGGATGTTGCGCCGCCACAGCCGTGCCACGGCCAGCAGCGGGCGGCGCACCCAGCGGACGAACATCCGGAACGCGGGGTGCGCCCGGCTGCCCGTCGCCCCGTCGGACAGCAGCCCGTCGGGGAGGAAACGACCGCCGCGCCACATGTCAGTTGGGTCCGGCCTTGTACCCCACGCCGCGCACGGTCACCACGATCTCGGGCCGCTCCGGGTCCTTCTCGACCTTGGAGCGCAGCCGCTGCACATGGACGTTGACCAGGCGCGTGTCCGCCGCGTGGCGGTAGCCCCACACCTGCTCCAGCAGCACCTCGCGGGTGAACACCTGCCACGGCTTGCGGGCCAGGGCCACCAGCAGGTCGAACTCCAGCGGGGTCAGCGCGATCGACTGCCCGTCCCGCTTCACGGAGTGCCCCGCCACGTCGATGACCAGGTCGCCGATGGTGAGCTGCTCGGGCGCGGGCTCCTCCGAACGACGCAGCCGCGCCCGGATCCGGGCCACCAGCTCCTTGGGCTTGAACGGCTTGACGATGTAGTCGTCGGCGCCGGACTCCAGCCCCACCACCACGTCGACGGTGTCGCTCTTGGCGGTGAGCATCACGATCGGCACCCCGGACTCGGCACGGATCAGCCGGCACACCTCGATGCCGTCCCGTCCGGGCAGCATCAGGTCGAGCAGGACCAGATCGGGCTTGGTCTCCCGGAAGGCGGCGAGAGCCTTGTCGCCGTCGGACACGAACGACGGTTCAAAGCCTTCGCCGCGCAGCACGATGCCGAGCATCTCCGCCAGTGCGGTGTCGTCGTCGACGACCAGGACACGTCCCTTCATGCCCCCATCATCCCATTACCCGATCGTGATGTTTCCGTGGGTGACGGTGAGCGCGAACACAGCTCGGCCAAGGCGTCGCCGGTGACCGGCGAGGCCACACCGTTCTCGGTGACGATCGCCGTGATCAACTCCGCCGGGGTGATGTCGAAGGCCGGGTTGTACGCCTGCGCGCCCAGCGGGGCCACCGGGATGCCGCTGCCCGCCTCGGTCCCGGCTCCCGGCGCGGACGGCGCCGCGAACTCCGTGATCTCGTGGCCCGGCCGCTGCTCCACCTCGATCGAGGCGCCGTCCGGCGTCCGGAGGTCCACCGTGGTCACGGGAGCGACCACCACGAACGGCACGTGGTGGTAGCGGGCCAGCACCGCCAGCGGATAGCTCCCCACCTTGTTCGCCACCGAGCCGTCGGCCGCGATCCGGTCCGCGCCGATCAACACCGCGTCGACCTCTCCGGCCGCGAACAGCGAACCGGCCGCGCCGTCCGTGAGCAGCGTGTACGCCATGCCCTCCCGGGCCGCCTCGTATGCCGTCAGCCTCGCGCCCTGGAGCAGCGGACGGGTCTCGTCCACCCACAGCCTGCGCAGTTCCCCGGCGCGGTGCGCGGCCCGTACGACCCCGAACGCCGTGCCCCCTCCACCCGACACCAACGCGCCGGTGTTGCAGTGGGTCAGGATGCGGTAGCCGCCGCCCGACAGCAGTTCGCCCAGCAGCGCCAGCCCGTGCTCGGCCATCCGTTCGCTCGCCTCGGCGTCCTCCCGGTGGAGCGCCCGGGCCTCGGCGAGCGCCGCGGCGACCGCCCGTTCCTCGTCCGCCCCGCCCTCGACCGCCGTCCGGTACGCCCGCTCGGCCCGCCGCACCCCGTACTCGAGGTTGACCGCGGTCGGCCGGGCGTGCCTGAGCAGCTCGGCGGCCTCGGTCACGTCGTACCCGCGGGCGGCGGCCAGAGCGACGCCGTACGCGCCCGCCAGCCCCAGCAGGGGCGCCCCCCGCACCGCGAGCGAACGGATCGCCTCCACCAGGGCGGGCACGTCCGTGCAGACGAGCTCGACCTCCTCGACGGGCAGCCGGGTCTGGTCGAGCACCACCACCACCGGCCCTTCGGGAGGTTCGTCCCAGCGCAGGGCGGGCACGGAGACCGATGCGTCACCGAGGGCCGGCGCAGCGGCCCGGTTCTCTTTCTGGTCAACCATTCGAACAGTCTGCCCCTTCTCTCAACCATCAGTCGCCGGCAGCCGGGAGCCGCAGGGGCCGTCACGTTCCGCGGCGGCCCGTGGCACGATGGCTGCCAGATCAGCCGGCACGTCCCACGGACGGGCCGCGAGAACGCGAGGTGAACTGCAGTGAGCGACTCTCCGGGCTGGGCCTCGCCCGGATCCTCCCCCTCCGATCCTCCCTCCGCCCCGGGTGGAGACGCACCCGGTGGCGACGCCGGGCGTCCCACCGACAAGGCACCCGCGGGACAGCCGCCCGCGAACTGGTCGGCACAGCAACCGCCGCCGGCCCCCCAGGGCTGGGGCGCGCCGCCTCCCCCGCCTCCGGGCCGGCCCGGCTGGGGAAACTGGGGTCAGCCGCCC
This sequence comes from Streptomyces macrosporus, assembly GCF_039533145.1. NCBI lineage: Bacteria > Bacillati > Actinomycetota > Actinomycetes > Kitasatosporales > Streptomycetaceae > Streptomyces > Streptomyces macrosporus. Next base: position 5,700 of record NZ_BAAASZ010000029.1, on the reverse strand, counting down.
GCGGCCAAACCGGGTGTCATCCCGCTCCGCCCCCTGGGGGTCGGCGAGATCCTGGACGGGGCGGTCTCCACCGCGCGCGCCCACTGGCGCACGGCCCTGGGCATCTCCCTCGCCGTCGCGGTCATGATCCAGCTCGCGTCCACCATCGCCACCGGCGTCTGGCTCCGGGACAACGCGGGCTTCGAAGCCCTCCAGACCGAGACCAACCCCACCACCGAGGACCTGCGGGACGCTCTCAGCGGCACGATGAGCGCCCTGGGCGTCGAGATGCTGGCCACCCTGGTCGGCACGGTCATCGCCACCGCGATGCTCACCATGGTGGTCAGCCGCGCCGTCCTGGGCCGTCCGGTCTCCTTCGCGGAGGCCTGGCGGGACTCGCGACCGCAGCTCCTGCGTCTGCTCGGCCTGACGCTGCTGGTGGGGCTGATCGCGACCCTCGCGGTCGTCCTCGGCACCCTCCCCGGCGTCCTGCTGAGCGCGACGGGCTCGACGGCGGGCGGGGTGGCGCTCCTCTTCCTCGGAGGCATGGCCGGTGTGGTGCTCGCCGTCTGGCTGTGGGTCCGCTACTGCCTCTCCGCTCCCGCGCTGATGCTGGAACGGCAGGGCGTGATCGCCGCCATGCGCCGCTCCGCCAAGCTCGTGCGGGGCTCCTGGTGGCGCATCTTCGGCATCCAGCTCCTCACGCTCGTGCTGGTCTTCATGGTGGGCATGATCATCCAGCTCCCCGCCTCCCTCCTGGCCCCGGTGCTCGGCGGCGACGGTGTCGACAGCTTCGTCACCGGGGGGCCCGTCGAGATGTCCTGGACGTACCTGACCGTCGTCGGCATCGGCGCGGTGCTCGCCTCCACCATCACCCTCCCGCTCAGCGCGGGCGTCACCGCCCTCCTCTACATGGACCAGCGCATCCGCCGCGAGGCCCTCGACCTGGAACTCGCGCGCGCCGCGGGCGTCCCCGGCTACGAGCGGCACCCCGGCGACGCCGCACCGGGGGACTGATGTGGTGACGGGTGCCACGGGACGGAGCCGGGCGGCCGGGGAGGCCGCGGCCGCCGCGCGCTCCGACGACGAGGTGCCGGTGACGATCCCGCGCGACCCGGCGCGGGAGGCCGCCGAGGACGAACTGTCCAGGCCGATGTACCACGAGAACGACCCGAGCCTGCTGCGCCGCCTGCTCGACTGGGTCTGGGAGAAGGTCGGCGACCTCCTCGACGCGGCCGCCGGGGCCACTCCCGGCGGTTGGGTCGGCCTCGCGGTCGTCGCCGCGCTCGTCGTACTCCTGCTGGTCGCCCTGCGTCTGCGCATGGGCGCGCTGCGCCGGACCCCCGCCACGGGCGACCGGGGCGAACTCTTCGACGACCGCCCGCGCAGCGCCGCCGAGCACCGCGACGCGGCGGAGCGGCACGCGGCCGACGGCCGCTGGAGCGAGGCCCTCCAGGAGCGGATGCGGGCACTCGTCCGCTCCCTGGAGGAACGCGCCCTGCTCGACCCTCGGCCCGGCCGCACCGCCGACGAGGCCGCCGGCGAGGCCGCCCGCGCCCTTCCCCGACACGCCGCGGCCCTCCGTGCCGCCGCCGTCGCGTTCGACGAGGTCACGTACGCGGGGCGCCCGGCCGACCAGGCCGCGTACGACCGGCTGCGCGACCTCGACGACGCCGTCCGGCACAGCAAGCCCCGGCTCGACGGGGAGCGGTTCGACACCACGGCCCACGGCGGAGGCACCGCATGACGACCGCTCCGCCCACCGCTCCCGCGCCGGTGACCTCGCTCTCCCCCACGTTCCGCCAGGTGTGGGGTCGGGCCCGAGGTCTGCTGTTGGCGGTGGCGATCCTGACACTGGCCGGGCTGATCCTCGCCGTCCTGCGCTCCGGCGAGCAGTACGGCCGGCTCGACCCCCGCTCCGCCGACCGGTACGGCAGCCGCGCCACCGCCGAACTCCTCGCCGACCGCGGTGTGGACACCACCGTCGTCACCACCCTCGCCGAGGCGACCGCGGCGGTGGGTCCCGACACCACGCTGCTGGTGACCAACCCCGACCTGTTGAGCGGCCCCCGACAGTCGGCGCTGCGCGCCGCCACGTCCGGCAGCGGCGGCCGTACCGTCCTGCTGGCCCCCGGACCCGCCTCGCTGGACACCCTGGTCGCCGACGTCCGCGCCGTGGAACCCACCTCCGTACGGCCGCTGTCGCCGTCCTGCGACGCCGCCTACGCCCGGCGAGCGGGCAACGCCGAACTCGGCGGCCTCACCTACACCACCTCCGCCGCCACCGTCGACGCCTGCTACCCCAGCGGCGAGCTGCCCACCCTGCTCCGCCTGCCGGACGACTCCGGCGACGGCGACACCGTGCTGCTGGGCGCCCCTGACCTGCTGTACAACGACCGCCTCGACGAACACGGCAACGCCTCGCTCGCCCTGCAGCTCCTCGGTTCCCGCCCCCATCTGGTCTGGTACCTCCCCTCCCTGGACGACGTCACCGCCGAAGACGACGGCGACGAGAGCTTCCTCGACCTCATCCCTCCGGGCTGGAAGTGGGGCGCGCTCCAACTCGCCATCGCCGCTGTGCTCGCCGCCCTGTGGCGAGCACAGCGGCTCGGCCCCCTCGTCCCGGAACGGCTGCCCGTGGCCGTTCCGGCCTCCGAGGCCACCGAAGGCCGTGCCCGTCTCTACCGCCAGGCGAACGCACGCGACCGTGCCGCCGACGCGCTGCGTTCGGCCGCCCGGGCCCGGCTCGCCCCCCTCATCGGCGTTCCCGCCACGCGGGCTCACGATCCCGAGGCCCTGTGCCCGGCCGTCGCCGCCCACCTCGGCGGCGACGCCTCCCACGTGTACCCCCTCCTCTTCGGGCCGGCCCCCGCCGACGACGAAGCACTCGTCCGGCTGGCCGACGAACTCGATCTCCTCGAACGCCGCATCACCCCATCTCCGAGAGACAAGGACCGCACCTCGTGAGCGCCCCCTCCGCAGACAGCGCCCGCGCCGCCCTCGAGGCCGTGCGCAGTGAGATCTCCAAGGCCGTGGTCGGTCAGGACGCCGCCGTCACCGGACTCGTCGTGGCCCTGCTCTGCCGCGGACACGTGCTGCTGGAGGGCGTGCCCGGCGTCGCCAAGACCCTCCTCGTCCGCGCCCTGGCCGCCACGCTCGAACTCGACACCAAGCGCGTCCAGTTCACCCCGGATCTGATGCCGAGCGACGTCACCGGCTCGTTGATCTACGACAACCGCACGGCCGAGTTCTCCTTCCAGCCCGGACCGGTCTTCACCAACCTCCTCCTCGCCGACGAGATCAACCGCACCCCGCCCAAGACCCAGGCGTCCCTGCTGGAGGCCATGGAGGAGCGGCAGGTCTCGGTCGAGGGCACCGCGCGGAAGCTTCCCGACCCCTTCCTTGTCGCCGCCACCCAGAACCCGGTCGAGTACGAGGGCACCTATCCCCTTCCCGAAGCCCAACTCGACCGCTTCCTGCTCAAGTTGCAGATCCCCCTGCCGTCGAGGGAGGAGGAGGTCAAGGTCCTCACCCGGCACGCCGAGGGCTTCGACCCCCGTGACCTCGTCGCGGCCGGAGTGCGGCGCGTGGCCGGTCCCGCCGAACTCGACGCGGCCCGCGCCGCGGTCGCCAAGACGTCCGTCTCACCCGAGGTCTCCGGCTACGTCGTCGATATCTGCCGTGCCACTCGCAACTCCCCCTCGCTCTCCCTGGGCGCCTCGCCTCGCGGCGCCACCGCACTGCTGTCGACCGCCCGCGCCTGGGCCTGGCTCACCGGGCGCGACTACGTGACCCCCGACGACGTCAAAGCCCTGGCTCTGCCCACCTTGCGTCACCGCATCCAACTGCGGCCGGAGGCCGAGATGGAGGGCGTCACCGCGGACAGCGTGATCTCCTCGATCCTCGCCCACGTCCCCGTACCTCGCTGAGGCGGCGTGAACTGACCGATGGCTCTCACCGGACGAACAGCCCTCATCGCCGCGCTCGGCGCACTCCTCGTCGGGTTCCTGCTTCCCGGCTGGACCGGCCTGCTCGCCGTCGAACTCCCCCTGCTGTTCGCAATTCTGTACGACATCGGACGAGCGGCACCAGTCCGAAAGCTCCTTTTCACCCGTTCCGGTGACACATCAGTTCGACTCGGCGACCCCGCCCAGGTACACCTCACCATCACCAACCCCTCAGGGCGCGTGCTCCGAGCCGACCTCCGCGACGCCTGGCCGCCCAGCGTCTGGACCCCGGGCACGGAAGTCGCCGCCTCCCGGCACCGGTTGACCGTCCCCGCCGGCGAGCGCCGCCGCGTCACCACCCACCTGCGCCCGACGCGCCGCGGCGACCACCAGGCCGCCCGCGTCACCGTGCGCTCGTACGGCCCCCTCGGTCTCGCCGCCCGGCAGGGCAGCCACTCCGTCCCCTGGACCGTACGGGTCCTGCCGCCCTTCACCAGCCGTAAGCACCTGCCCGCGCGGCTCTCCCGCCTCCGCGAGCTCGACGGGCGCACCAGCGTTCTCACCCGCGGCGAGGGAACCGAGTTCGACAGCCTCCGCGAGTACATCCCCGGTGACGACACCCGCTCCATCGACTGGCGCGCCACCGCCCGCCAGAGCACCGTCGCCGTCCGCACCTGGCGGCCCGAACGCGACCGCCGCATCCTCACCGTCCTCGACACCGGCCGCACCTCGGCCGGCCGCGTCGGCGACGTCCCGCGCCTGGACGCCGCGATGGACGCCGCCCTCCTGCTGGCCGCCCTGGCCGCCCGAGCCGGCGACCGCTTCGACCTCCTGGCCTACGACCGCCAGGTACGCGCCACCGTCCAGGGCCGCACCGCTCACGAGCTGTTGCCCGCTCTCGTCACGGCGATGGCCCCGCTCGAACCGGCACTGATCGAGTCCGACGCCCGAGGCATGGCCTCCGCCGTTCTCCGCAACGCCGCACAGCGCTCACTGGTGGTCCTGATCACCGGCCTCGACGCCTCTCCCGTGGAGGAGGGCCTGCTGCCGGTGCTCCCCCTCCTCACACAGCGCCACACGGTCGTGGTGGCTTCGGTCGCGGACCCGCGCATCGAGGAGATGGCAGCCGCCCGCGGAACACTCGACAACGTCTACGAGGCCGCCGCCGCGGCCCGGACACAGGCCGAACGCCGCCACACCGCGGCCCGGCTCCGCCGCCACGGGGTCACGGTCGTGGATGCCACTCCCACGGAACTGGCCCCGGCCTTGGCCGACACCTACCTCGCCCTCAAGGCAGCGGGCCGTCTCTGAGCCTTCTCCTCAGCGAGCCTTCTCCTCAGTGACGAGGCCAGAAAACTCCATCTCGTACGCGGAGGGCAGCGGCTCGGGAACCGCCCCTGAGGACGAGACGAACAGCCGGACATCCCCCATCACCGGACGTGCCCAGGCCACTCGCCGAACGCCTGGAGAGCCCGTGCCGTCCCCAGCACCACCGTGCGCGGGCCTCACGTGAACGACCGGCATTTCCCCCTCTGCGGCTCTCCACCACCACAAGCCGTACCGGCCGAATACACGATGGCCTTCCTCCTCGTAGCGTTCGAGGAGGAGGCCACAGACACCACAAAGTCGGCAAGGAATCCGGACCCAATTCCCCGCCTGCGGGATTCCAACTTGTACGCCGCATTCGGCAGTTCCGAAAACACAGCCGACATGTCCGCAACGCAGAAAAGCCGTGGTCCCCGGAGCGAACTCCAGGGACCACGGCTTCACGAAT